>DAHUXF010000239.1 GCA_027307295.1 Acidobacteriaceae bacterium | reverse complement strand
TAGCTATAGAATGATCGAGAAGAAGCAATGGCTACTGCCCTTCCCCATTGGGTAAGGAATCATTGCTAAGTGAGTTTAGTAAGTGCGCTGCTTATTATTCATACGCCAGCGCCTGAATCGGGTCCTGGCGGGCGGCCAGCATTCCCGGATACAAAGCGCCCAGGATTGCCGCGCCCATGGCGATCGCGCCCGCGATAGGCCACCACGCCGGCACAATGGCCTGGGGGAGTGATGCGGGCACCAGCTTGGCCAGCAGAAACCGGCTGGCAAAGCTGAAGGCGATCCCCAGCAGGCTTCCACCTAATCCCAGAAACAGCGCTTCCATCAGAATGATTTTCAGCACCATTCCTTTGGAAGCTCCCAGCGACTTTAGAATCCCAATCTCCCGCGTTCTCTGCTGCACGGCCATATACATGGAGAGCGAAGCCACCGCCGCTCCGATCAGCACCGCAACACCGATAATCACATTCAGCAAAGGGCGCAGGAATGGTACGTTATCCACGGAAGTTAATGACACCAGCTCTTCCATGCCGTAAATCTTGTAACCCGGAAGAAGGTTTTGCAGCTCCTGGATCACGCTGTTGGTGTTGCGCGGATCATCCAGCTTGAGGTAAACCTGTGCGACTTTTCCGGCGGTCCCATCCATATCCTGCACTACTGAGATGGGCAGGAAAATATGCGCGAGCTTACCCGGTTCCACGATTCCGGCCACATTCCAGTTGTGGTTCAGCAGATTGATTTTGCCGCCGGCATGCACATGCGCCTGTTGCGCATAGTATGTGTCCAGCAGAATGTCATCGGGCTGCTCAAAGCCATGGCCCTCAACAAAAACAAAATTTCCGCTGATCTGCGTGAAGGATGGCACGTCAATGCCCGCAACGGTGGTCCACCCTGCCACCAGATGGCTGGCGATGCCGGTGGCTGAACGCACATGAGGAACCTGCGTCAGTCGGCCCACCAGTTTTTGCGACATGTTGCTTAGGGCCATGGAGCCGGGTACTGCATCCGATGAGCGGACAATAATATCTGCGCCGATTCCGCGCGTGCGCCGCGAGGAGTCATTGACGAATCCATGGCTCAACCCTACCAGGGTCAACATTAAAGTTACAGGAACGGCAATCAGCAGGATGCTCAGCAAGGTCCGTACCGGACGCTGACTCAGGTTGGAGGCTACAAGCTTGGCTATCACTTCATCAGAATAACAAAGCGGGACAATTATTGCGGGGTCACAGATACGCTAAGGATTCCTGCGATCTCATCGGGATTGTCGCGCCCTTTCTGGAATGTCAGCCCAGGCTCTTTGGCGTAGGTATTGGCCAGCCGCAGCTCTTTTACGTCAAAGAAGCGCGTGCCGTCGCGGCCAATGCGTTCGTCGTATGTGATGCCGGTCAGGTAGTAAGGGTGCCCGCGCCAAATTAAAAGAGTGAGTTGCTGCAACTTCAGCCCGGCAATGACCGGATCAATGGAGACCGGCGGCCCAGGCACAAAATGCATCTCCAGACGCACATGACGGCCATCGTCCAGAACAAAATCTTTGTTCACCACCTGGGCCAGCGCATCCATGGTGGGCAGACTTTCCAGGCAGAGCTCGCCGCCATTGAGCCGCATGACCCAGAAAGATTGATTGAGCGAGATATCCTGCCGTTGCAGCAATGTTTCCAGGCCGGCGGCCAGCGCCCAGTTTTCGCAATTCTCCCTGGCCGTCAGCATTTTGATGTCAGGAGCAAGGTCAGCGCTCTGATCGGGTTTCAGGAAATACTGCTGTTGCTGTTTTTTGTCGGCGGCAAACAAAGAAATTGACAGGAAAGCTGTGGCAATCGCGAGCTGGCACCGGCGGCGCATATATATGCATCAGTCTACTGCTGCATGAGATCGATGAGAATGAGAGTTTTACCGGGTTCTTACTTTGCCAAGGCCGCCATGGCCCTGCGGAACAAGCCATCAAACGATTCGCCCGCCACGTTGCCCAGCCGCGCCATGGCCTTTTCCGCCAGGGGGCGTTGATAGCCCAGATTTACCAGGGCTGAGATCACGTCTTCTTCCACCGGTGAGGCCGCTGCTACGGCCTCGGCGGAGACACCAAAACCATCCAGCTTGTCCCGCAGCTCCAGCACCATGCGTTCAGCGGTCTTTTTGCCGATGCCCGGAATCCGCGTGAGCGCGCTCACGTTGTTGCCCTGAATAGCTGCCACCATGGCATCTGTCTGCATGCCGCTTAGAATGGTAATGGCCAGCTTGGGGCCAATGCCGCTGACGCTCAGCAATTTTTCAAAAAGCTGTTTATCCATGGCGCGCAAAAAACCGAACAATGCCAGCGCATCCTCACGCACATGCGTATGAATAAAAAATGACACTTCAGTCCCAAGGGCGGGAAGCTCAGAGAACGTTGGCACGCTGATGCTCACGTCATAGCCCACGCCTGCGGCCTCAACAATGGCCTGGTTAGGATGCTTGGAAATCAGCTTGCCGCGAAGGTGTGCAATCATTTTTGCGTTTAGAAATCGCTGAAGTTCTAACTCTTACGCCGGTAAAACACGTTGAATTCAAAGCCCTGATTTGGGGGAAACAGATGGGCGACCTTTTTCAATCGGTCCGCCAGCGCGGCTGGCGCAAGCAAGGCATATTCGCGTTCGCGCAGTTCGTAGTAATCCACATCCAGGCAGAGTGAAAGCATATAGATGGCAATGGCATCAGAGAACGCCGCGGAGAGATAATCAGATTTTGTCTTCTCGTCCACTCGTCCTGAGCTGCTGTTCTGGGCCTGCCTGCGGAATTCATATGCATCCAGACTGGTCTCTCCGCGGATGTTATTGGTTGCCTGGGTCCAGGCCAGCTCGGCAAAGTCCGGAGAGATGCCGGCTTTTTCCACAAAAGCATGTCCAACGTTGATATAGAACTCAAAAGCAATGGCGAAACGCTCTTCCAGCAGCCGCGTGGAAATGAAAACACACTGGGAGTTTCCGGAATCTATATTGCGGTGGCAGATAGCGCCTTCCGGCGCCGGCCCGTCAAACTTCTCGGCAATCATGGTCTTCTCGCCCTCACTGATGGCAAGGGGGACAAAGTAAAAGGCTTTGCGGTCCAATGCTGCGGCAATGGCCCGCGGAACGGCGGTGACGATGCGCTCCAGATCATTTGAAGGCAGCATGGTTTCGCCCGAGGCGGTATAGCAAATCCCGTTTGCCGCCTGATTGACCCGCGCGTCACGAATGACCTCTTGCGCGCTTCGCATTTGCACATTCACTGCCTGGCTCACGGTATTATTCTAACGTACAGCCTCTTGCAGGGGTTGTGATGGAGTTTATGAAGAAGCTTATTCTCAGTGCGGGCATTGGTTTGATGTCCGGAATTATTACGTTTTTCCTGTCGGTTGCGTTTCTGTGCATAGTCCTGTTGATTATGCGTGCGGCCAGCCATACTCAGCCGGATATGTCCCTGGCCTACCGGGTTGCCGCTCCGGTGGCGATTCTGGGTGCAATTTGCGGTTTTACGATAACCCTGGTGCGTACGTTTCGTTCACGCGCCACCTAAAACAGTCCATTTCATCCCAACCTAAACAATTCTTCACAAAGTGCGTGTTTGACCCTGTCCGGTGTGCCGTTTACACTTTCCTGCCCACATTACGCTTAGTCCACCCAAGGAGAATTGATGTTAACTGCCAAACGCCTAATTTCGTATGTCGTGGTCCTTTCGCTGGCTGCTGCTCTGCATGGCAGCGCCCAGGAGAAGGTCGATTTAGAGACGATCAGCAAGATCCGTTACGAGGGGTTCCGCAACTCCAAGATCATGGAGATTGCCAGTGGACTTATGGACCAGATTGGTCCCCGCCTTACCGGATCGCCGAACATGCTGCGGGCCAATGAGTGGACCCGTGACAAGCTCAAAGAGTTCGGTCTGGTGAATTCGCATCTTGAGTCCTGGGAGCCTTTTGGACGCGGCTGGGCGAATGAGTTTATCAGCGTGCGTATGCTGTCGCCGGACACCGCCCCGCTGATCGCTTATGCCAAGGCGTGGACACCCGGCACGAACAACTTAGTACGCGGCAACGTGGTCCGGGTCAACATTCGTGGACCACAGGACCTGGCAAAATATCGCGGCAAGCTGGCCGGGAAAATTGTTTTGACTGGTGACGATCCAGAGATCAAGCCTTCCGTAGAGCCGCTGTCTGAACGGCTGAATGAGAAGTCGCTGACGGACATTGAGCACTATCAGATACCCAGCGAACGCGTGAATCCCCTGTTTCGCGAGTTTGCCCAGCGCGCCCGCTTCAACCGCACACTGAATAAATTCTTTGACGATGAAAAGGTCCTGGCTGTGATTGACCATAGCCGGGGAAATATCGGTGGCGGCACCGTGTTTGTGCAGCAGGGAGGCTCTTACAAAGTTGGCCAGACTGTCGGCACGCCCCAGATTACTCTGGCGGCAGAGCACTGGACCCGGATTGCGCGGATCCTGGCCGCCAAGAAAGATGTCGAGCTCGAGCTCAACGTAAAAAACAATTTTTATGACGGCCAGGACGCCATGGCCCCCAATGACACCCTTGCGGAAATCCCTGGCACTGACAAAAAGGATGAAGTTGTGATGCTGGGGGCGCACCTGGACTCATGGCACACCGGCACCGGCGCCACCGACAACGGCGCAGGCAGCGTGGTGATGATGGAAGCTGTGCGGATACTGAAAGCACTCGATCTGAAACCCCGGCGCACCATCCGCATTGGCTTGTGGAGTGGAGAAGAAGAGGGTCTGCTGGGCTCCGAATGGTATGTACAGCACCACTTTGGTTCGCGTCCTCCGTCCACCGACCCGGATAGAAAAGGTGATCCCTCAGTCCGCCGCCGTGAAAACGGCCCGATGACTATTAAGCCGGAACAGGCCAAAGTCTCCGTCTACTTCAACGTGGACAATGGGTCGGGAAAGATCCGTGGCGTCTTCTTGCAGGAAAATGCTGCGGTTGAGCCAATCTTTGCAGCCTGGA
>DAHUXF010000238.1 GCA_027307295.1 Acidobacteriaceae bacterium | reverse complement strand
GACCTGGAAGCTGCCGGAAAGGTCGAGTTTCTGGTATGCCGCGTCTAAATTGCGGTTTGGCAGCAGGAGTGTATTTCCGAAATTCAAATCAGAAAATTGGAGAAAGGTAGAATCATCCCGTCTGCCGACAAAGGCGCCTTGAAAAAGGGCTGAGAAGCGCGACTTATTGTAAGACAGGACCAGAAATCCCGTATGAGGCGCCCGGCGGAAGGGGCGCGCTCCCACCAACGGACTGAATGCACCGATTGGGACATCGGGAAAGTCCGGATTGATCGAGGGAGAAAGTGCATCGCTGGAAAAAGAACGCTCCACACGGGCCGCAAGATATGTGTATCCTCCACGAGCCCGAAGCGTGTTTGAAATCCTCCATTGCAGCTCCGTTTCTACACCCTGTGCCAGGAAACTTAAAGAGTTAATTGTCGCACCAAATCCCGTCGCGTCGGCCACGGTCTGAGGAACACCAAGTGAAGGTAAACCCACGTTGCTGACGAACTCAATCTGATCGTAGAACTGATTATGAAACAAGGTGAGATCGAGTTGGACGCGATCGGTCAGGGATTGAAGCAGTCCAAAATCATAGCTCCGCGAACGTTCTGCGCCGATTGGCTTGATCCCGAATTGCCGGATCAAGCCGGCCCCGCCTGGCAACTGGGCCAATAGATCGAACAATGAATTGGTTTCATCAAAGATATCCGGCTCTTTGACGCCTTTGCCGAAATTGAACTTGAGCTTGGTCCCGCGCAGCAGGCTTGAGCTGGACCGGAATGGATAATACGCCAAAGCGACCCGTGGGGTTGCTTCCACGCCGAAGACCGCGTTTTTTTCGATCCCTCCTCCCAGGGAATAGAACAACCTGTTCAGAACATCGCCATGCGTCTCAAGGATAAAGCTCATGTTCCGCCGGTCAATCGAATTGCTGGAATTAAACCCAGGAGAAGTAAATTGAGATGTGCCACGCTCTGCCTCGTAGCGATAGCCCAGCAGACCAACCAGGTGCGGATTGAAACGATAATCCGTCTGTGCATAAACAAAGTCGCGGTTCGCGGTGGTTGCTGAAAGGCTTGGACAGCAGTCTGCTGTGGACAAGAACGCCTGGCCACTGACGGTAAAGCCGTTAGCTCCCGTAATGGTTACGGGTGCGCCAAAAAAATTTGAGCCATCTGGACTAATACCGGTTGGGGAAGGCTTGTCAAAATGGCTGACAAGACGCGAACTGCCATATCTGATCTGGTTGTGCCATTTCGTTGTAGGCTGGTTTTCATAGGATGCGCTTACAAAAGTGTCATGCCCCGTAGCACTGGCGTTGTCAGGCAGGCCGAACAACTCAATTGCATTGGGTAAGCCAAGCCCGGTTGCTATACGGTGGACCGTAAGACGAAAACTATTGCTTCCGTTAGGTGACCAGCCAAGGTTGGCGGCGAGTGTTCCATTGTGAAACCTGCTATTCGGTATGCTGTTGGAAGTATCAAAGCGTGAAAAATCAGAAAGATAATCAAACCGATGCCAGGCCCCCGCAAGCCTGCCTTCCTGTTGATAAGTGCTAAAGTTGCCGCCAGCGCCGGTATAGGAAAGCTCAGGGACTAACGTACTGCCGTGTTGCGACTCAAGGTTGACCACTCCAGCCAGGGCATCGGAGCCATAGAGTACGCTATTCGGGCCCCGTAACACTTCGACATGGTCGATTCCAGTCAGCGATAAAGTAGAAAAGTCAACACCACCGCCAATGTCATTCACAGGTACGCCATCAATCAGCACCTTGTTGGAATTGTCATTTCCTCCACGAATAAATAAGGACGCCTGTGCTCCGTGTTGTCCCGTTTGCCCGATCTGTAATCCCGGCAAAGAAACCAACGGCTCCATTACATTCAATCTTGTTGCAAAATCGGATTGGGGCAGCACCTCCACCGTAGCCCCTTCCTGTGCTTCTGAAGTAGGAACTCCCGTTGAGGTCACGACAATATTTTCTGCAATGCCTTTGATCTTCAGCAAGACATCACGGTAAATAACGCCGGAGCCGCTGCTATAAAACGCTTCTGTCTCAGTGGACATAAAGCTTGGAGCGGTAATCCGTAGGTGAAACCTTCCGGCATGAGCAATTTTCAACTCATATTTACCTTCGGGACCAGAGAAGGTATCAGCCACTTTCCCATCTTCTGAGAGGAGCTCAATATGAGCATGGACCACTCTGGCTCCCAATGGATCGGTTACTACTCCGTTCACAGTTGCGGCCCAGGCTACAGATAACGGCGCAATAAAAAATGCGATGCAGGCAAGCGCCTGCAAGTACGATCTCATATTCTTTCACTCCAAAAATCTTTATCTGTGTCCCAGAGAAACCTGTCCCTTGTTGCCCATCTGCTGCGCCGTCACCTGGCCTGACTACGCGCTCCAACTGAATGCGTTCACCTTGCAATCGGAGGCCGCTGCGAATCCACAGGATGAAATTGGTTCGCTAAATCTTCCAATGCGTCAAAGATGGACGGGCTTGGGAACAGGATTCGCTCATCCGCGTAGATGACCATTCCATTCTTCACCGCCTTTAACCGAACCCAATTCCCCTCGCGCCGGAGAACATCCAGCGTGACATCCGATCCGCGTATCAACAGCAGGTATTCCGGTTGCCGGGACAAGACGGACTCGAAACTAATGCGGGGCCACTCATTCGGCAAATCCACGGTCATCGATTTGCCTCCCGCAACCTCTATTAATTCCGTAATAAAAGCGCCGCGGCCAGCGGTTGTAATAGGATCAGGCCACAACAGGAAAAAGACTTCAGGTTTTGATTTTCCAGACACCCGCTGGCGCACGGCCTCTTCCCGCGCCTGAAGTTTCGTGACAAGCGCCGTTGCCTCGCGCTGCGCATCACTGGCTTCACCGATATCTTTGATTGAGCGATAAATATCGTGGAGTCCGTGCGGATCAAGCACAAAAACGGGAAGCCCAAGCCTTTCAATGGCCTGCGTAACGTCTCTGTTATTGAGGTCAGCAATAGCCAATACGAGATCTGGCTGCAAAGATACAACTTTTTCCAGTGAAGGATCGATGACGCCTCCGACACTCTGCTTCTGTTTAGCTTCAGGAGGAAATTTTGTGTAGTCAGTGATGCCGACAATATCATCGCCGCGTCCCAGCGCGTAGACGGTCTCAGTGATGCTTGGAGCCAGGCACACCAAACGGTGTGGATGATTTGGAACAGCGATTTTGCGGCCCGCTTCGTCATTCACCGTTCGCGCAGAAACCGACGCCGTGTTTAAAAACAAGGCAAAAAGAAGCAATGGAAGAATTCGATTCAAGATTGCACTCCGCATTTTTCGCGGGCAGAGCGTGCCAGAGAGACAAAACGCGCTGCGAAGGAAGGTTCGGATGCAAAGTGGAGATGAATATAGCTTCCAAATACGCTTCCGGCGGCAAAGCCCTCCAGTTCACTGTCCTTGGAGAGCGAGTAATGGACCATTGCTGTTTTACTTACGGTTTCTTCAGCAATAATTTTTGAGTAATGGAAGCTATGCCCGCGCAGCGCAGTGCCGCAGGCAGCCAGCCCATCTTCAACAAAACGCATTTCGACATAGCCAAAATGGACCAATTGATTGGTCATCTCGATCGTGAGCGGAAGCAACCCTGCCATAGGCCACCGCTTTCCATCTCGCGTTATGAGTTCGCGGCCCAACAAGATCAGGCCTCCGCACTCTCCATAAACCGGCTTGCCTGCTCCAGCAAACTCACGTAGATCTGCCAGCAGGCTTTTCTGGTTAGCTAAGGTTTCCGCATAGAGTTCCGGATAGCCGCCGCCTAAGTAAATCGCATCCAGATCATCTGGCAATCCAGTGTCTTGAAGGGGACTAAACTCCACGACCTCCGCTCCATGCTTCCGTAACTGGTCGAGGCCCGCTTCGTAATAAAAGCAAAAGGCCTGATCGCGCGCGACTCCAATCCGCACATGGGCGTCAGGTGCGTCCGAATGCTCGTCTCTTAGGGCCGGCAATGTGATTTGGCAGCGCTCAATCAGTTTTTCCAGCGCGAAATTTTGCTCAAGGCCGGATGCCATCAGATCAATAGCTTCTTTCGTCCATGTGCGTTCACTGGCAGTTTGCAGGCCCAGGTAACGTTCCTCAAGGTGTAGTTCCTTCTCTTGCGGCAGCCATCCAACAGGCAAATCAGGGCAGGTCTTGAGCAGAGCGTCAGTAAGCATTTCAGCGTGAGCCGGGCCGGCAACCTTGTTCAGGATTACGCCCGCCATTCGTATCTCGGGATCAAAGGTCCTGAACCCGTGCACGAGCGCGGCAACACTTCGAGCGGAGGACGAAGCATCAACCACCAACAATACCGGCAATCCCAATAGTTTGGCAATTTCCGCTGTGCTGCCTTCCTCCGAACTTCCGGTTGCACCATCAAAAAGCCCCATCATGCCTTCAATCACAGCGAAATCGGCGTCCCGGCAAGCGGAAGCAAATATCCGCAGATTTGTTTCCTTCGGCAGCATCCAGGTATCTAGGTTGTGCGATGGGCGCCCGGAAAGCAAAGCATGGTGGGCGGGGTCAAGAAAGTCAGGTCCGCATTTAAATGCCTGGACGGTGAAACCACGCTTGCGAAGCGCGCCTATCAACGCCGCTGTAATTGTCGTCTTGCCTGAGCCGCTGGCAGGCGATGCAATGAGGACGCCCTTCATTGATGTATCTCCACTTGCCCTTTTAAAGCGAGAGGGCATCCGGCAAACATGACGACCACGTTCGTTGAGATTTGCGCGATTTGCTGATTAACTTCACCTAGAAGATTGCAAAACTGATGGCCTGAAGGAAAGGCCGGAACAACTCCGCTTCCCACCTCATTGGAAACAATAATTACTTTGGCGGCTGTTGAAACCAGCGCCGTGCGCACACGTTCCATATGCTTAAAGATAGCGTCTTCATTTCCTGCTTCGGCCATCATCACATTCGCGGTAAATGTCGTAAGGCAATCAATCAGCAGGACCACGCCTTTTTTGCC
>DAHUXF010000237.1 GCA_027307295.1 Acidobacteriaceae bacterium | reverse complement strand
CGGCCGAGCTTTTCCTTGAGCAGCGTCGTGGTGCGGCCCAGCCGGCTCAGGTCGGCGGTGCGGTTGAGCGGCACGCGGACCGGACGGCCGTGGCGGGCGATGGCCGCCTGCACCGCCTGGCGGATCCACCACGTGGCATACGTAGAGAACTTATAGCCGCGGCGGTATTCAAACTTGTCCACGGCTTTCATCAGGCCCATATTGCCTTCCTGGATCAGGTCAAGAAACTGGAGCCCGCGGTTTGTATATTTCTTGGCTATGGAAACCACCAGGCGCAGGTTTGCTTCCACCAGCTCCCGCTTGGCATACTCCGCGTCCATGTTGCCCTGAACAATTTCACGCTGGGTGCGGCGGAGCTCTTCAAAGCTGGCCCCGGCTTCTTCCTCCAGCTTTTTGAGATCGGCCTGGCACTGGCGCTGCTGGCGCTTGTAGTCCGTCCGTTGCGCTTCATTGCGCAGGCCGGTGTATTTTTTCTTCAGGGCGTGGGATTTGCGGTCCAGGACGCGCATATCGTCGGCTGTCCTGGTTACTAATCCGATAAGACGTTTGCGCTCCGGGTGGGAATATCTGAGTCCGCGAATAATGCGCGAGACCATGACTTTCTTCCGGTTCATCTTCCAGAGCGTCCTGCGATATTTTTTGGGGTTCTCCCGTTGCGACATGCCGGCCAGCTGTTCTGCCAGCACAGGAATGGCTGCCGCATGCGTGGTCATTTCATGGATCTTGGCCAGCGTGGCCTTGGTGCGGGCGGCCAGAATCTCTTCTGTCAGTTCTTCTTCATCAAAGACCACAATGTCTTTGATGGACCGTGTGCCGCGTTCCAGGTCTGCGCCGATGGCAATGATTTCGCGAATCACGAGTGGCGAGCGCGAGATGGCCTTCAGCACCCGCAGATGTCCGCGTTCAAAGCGCTTGGCAATCTCTACTTCGCCCTGCCGCGTCAGCAGCGGCACGGTTCCCATTTCCCGAAGATAGAGGCGCACCGGGTCGCTGGTTTTGTCCATGACGCCGGGGTTCAGCCGGAAGTCCAGCTCCTCGCCATTATCAAGTGCCGAGTGGGATTTTCCCCGCCGTTGGGAAGGCAGTCCGCCTTCGTCCAGATCAATGCCCCCGTCATCCATGGGCATTTCAAGGTCTTCCAGCTCAGTGGAGGAGAAAATCTCCTCGCCGATCAGGCCGCTTGCCTCCTGCGGGCTGAGGTGGACTTCATCTTCCGCGCTTTCTGGATTTACCAGATCGTCGTCGGCGTCGAATTTTTCGCGAGGGGTCAAGCACTGCCTTTCGCGCGTTGAAAATCAGATATGGAGCGCGCCGCTAAGCGACAGGGTTGCAATTTCCGTGCGAAACAGAGGGGAACTGTTCGCAGGGGGTGATATAAACGGTGCCTTCGGGCGCTGGACTCCACGAAAGACAGCAAAGCTAAACAACAGGCTTGAGGTGCAAGGAATCAATCTCTTTAAGGATCGTCTGGAGCCGCTGTTCCAACTGCTTTTTTGTGCGCGGTTTGCGTTCTGTTCGCGAAAATTGACCATAGTTCGCGATAGACCGGCGGTAGTAGTCCGCCGTTTTCTCAAGTAATTCGGCTTTTGGATCATTTTGTGTGGACATATTCATATTCTATAGGAGATTTACGCAAATGCCTCGGACCATTTTTTATGCGCAGCGTTTTTTCTCGCGGAAATCCGGGCCACTGCGGCAGGGCCTCTCTGTAAAGAGCAGCCCTGCCCGGGTTTAGTAGATCAGGTTGCTTACCCGGCTGTTGTAGTTAAACGCTATATCGCTGAAGCACTTCGCCGGGAAGGCATACCATGCGGGAACCGGGTTTCACTGGCACCGGTACCAGGGATGAGACATCCACCGGCATCGAGCGTTCTTCGCGGACCAGGTTTCCGTCAGCATTTTCACGCCGGATCTTCAGCTGCAAGGTCCGTTCCAGCCTGGCCAGGTCAGAGCGTTCTACGCGGGAAAAGAACGTGACCGCATTGCCCTTGGCTCCGGCCCTGCCTGTGCGTCCCACGCGATGGATAAAGTCTTCCGGGATGGCCGGAAGGTCATAGTTGATGACCTGTGCGATGTTGTCCACGTGGATGCCGCGTGAAGCCACATCCGTGGCCACCAGCACTCTGGATTTCCCATGCTGGAAGGCAGTCAGGGCGCTGTTGCGCTGTGACTGTGTACGGTCGCCGTGCAGAACGCCTACGTTCATGCCGTGCCGTTTCAGCTTCTCGCCCAGACGGTCCGTAGCCCTCTTGGTGCGGACAAAGATCAGGCTGCGGCCTGTTTCAGCGTCGAGCAGACGCTTCAAGAGCGACAGCTTCTGGTCGGCGTGTACTTCATAGGCCGTCAATTCCACGGAATCACATGCCTTGCTGGTAGAACCAAAGGAGAGACGGACAGGATCGCGAACATAGTCATGGATCAGGTGCGCTACCGAAGCTTCCAGCGTAGCGGAGAAACATAGGGTCTGGCGCGCCCTCGGCAACTCGCCAACGATCCTGCGGATGGCGGGCAGGAAGCCCATATCGAGCATTCTGTCCACTTCATCCAGCACCAGGGTCTTGATGCCGTCAAGCGCAATCAGGTTTCTATCGAACAGGTCTTCAAACCTGCCTGGCGTGGCAATGATGAGTTTTGCTCCGGTGCGGACCGCCTGCAACTGGGCGCGTTCCGGTGTGCCGCCAATGAGCAGCGCTGCGGCAGGAAGCTTCTTGCCGCGCAATTGCTCATATTGCTTGCCGATTTGCAGAGCCAGTTCCCGCGTGGGGACAAGCACCAGCGCTCCCAGTTTGGAGCTTGGCTCTTTGAGCATCTTTTCCATCACGGGCACCAGGAACGCAAGGGTCTTGCCGGTGCCGGTCTGGGCCGTAGCTACAACGTCCTTGCCGTTAAGGGCGTGAGGAATGGCTGCGGCCTGGACCTCAGTGGGGTTAATGAATCTGGACGCGCTTAGACGGTCCTGTAGATAAGGAGATATTGGTAATTCTCTAAATGTTGACACTTCTGGATTTTGTGCTTTCTTTTTTGATCGGCGGCGGGTGCTGGCAGAGACGTTTCACAAACGTCCAAGGCAGAGTGATCTCATGCCGATATTTTTCAATTTTTGCCGTAGACAATTGGAGGTCGTAATATATGTGGGTTTCTGGACCAGATCTCGATCAAGAGAAACCCTGCAACCACAGATCTAAAGCAAATTCAGTATAGCACATTTTTGGGTGCATGCCAGCTTTATCTGCGGGCGGGTATCAAGGACTGTACGGGTACTTCTGCAAGTCAGAGCAGGGACTGGTCCTTAAGTCTTTCAAATCCAGACTGCGTGAGCCGGCCCAACTCTTCAAAGCAGTCTTCAAAGACGCGCTGGTTGGAACTTGAAAAATTGAAACAGGATTGACCCTGCATCATCTTTTTAAGGGTGGGAGAGATTCTATCCAGAAGATCAGGAAACATATAAAGCGCAGGGAGGTAAAAGCTGACGTAATTCTTCTTGATCTTGGCTCCGGCAAAGAGCAGCCTGCGGCCGTTGAGACTGGCCGAATGAGTTTCCAGATAACAGCTGCCGGGTTTGTCTGTTTTGACGGCAAGTTCAGCTTCATAAGGCCGCATGAGTTTCCGCAACGCGGTGAATACAACACTGTGGCTTTCCATAGCATTCGCAGGCGTCCGGTTATTCCCAACCACCATAAAGGTCAGCCGATCTGTGGAGCGAAAAGCGGCAAGTCACGCTTGTCATTTGAGGTGGCAATGGAACCGGCGCGGCCTACAGATTCGGCAGGTCCATGGTTCCGTGGTGCTTCCGTTCCTGGATGTGGTCCCAAACCAGCTGATCGGCCACCCAGGAAGCTTGTTTCCGGGCCAGTTCCACGGTTTGTTCAGCCGTATCATTGCGGATGGCGAACCGTTGTCCGCATTTGCTGCAGACAACGGTTTCCATGGGGAGGGCGCTGGAAGCCGGCTCGGCTGTTCCGCGCAAACGTCTTGCAACGCCGTTTTTCACCAGCGCGGCTCTCTGCGCTGACGCGGGCCGCGATCATTGCCCCGTCCACCGCCGTCACGGAAGCCGCCGCCTCCGCTGCGTGGTGTTTGCGGTCTTGCTTCATTCACGGTAAGGGCGCGACCGCCTGAGTCTTTGCCATTGAGTGCTGCCATGGCTTTCTCGGCTTCATCATCGTTGGGCATGGAAACAAAGCCAAAACCGCGTGAACGGCCGGTGTCCCGGTCCGTGGCCACGGAGGCGCTTTCAATATTGCCGAAGGGCTCAAACAGTGACCGTAGTTCCTGCTCTGTCATGTGGAAAGAGAAATTTCCGACGTAAATCTTCTTCACTTGCTGCTCCTTTGTGTGCTTGCTTAGGTTGGGCTGTTCTCAGCAGAAATAGGCAGGGACAAAAGCGGGAAACTGCGTGTCTATCTGAGTCGAGGACAACTGCATTACTGCATCTATATAGTACACCTGAAGCGGTGCGGATGCCGGAAAGGGCTAAAAATCGTGGAATCCGAACCCTTCAGGAACACCGTCCTCGTCATACTTCACCGTGAGGTCTTTGGGCGCTTCCGGGGCGGCAGTGGGTTCGTCCTGTTGCAATTTGCGTTGGGCTTTGCGCTGCGCTTTTTCGGCCTGCTTTTCCTGCCGGGCGCGCTCTTTCTGCCTTTTGCCAAAGGTGCTGCGAGATACTGCCATGGGCTCTCCTGAAACCGAGATATGGGTGGATGGGCCGTGAACGTGCAGCCACCCCTTGATCTATTGTACGTTATCCTGGGACGATTGGCGCGCTGGATAAGCTGTTGAAAAGGCCATCACAGAAAAATATCGTAAAAAATATGCCTTCGCCGCCGCTGCGAGTATCTTTGTGCGTCACATTGGCAATGTGACGGCCAGTACAACTGTTCTCATCTGGTACTGATTGAACTTCTACATAGATTCGCGTTTTCGCGTTGATTCGCGGCTGATCTCTTCCTGATCTGCGCTTATCTGCGCAAATCTGCGGCGAAGAAATAAACTTCTACCGCGGAGG
>DAHUXF010000236.1 GCA_027307295.1 Acidobacteriaceae bacterium | reverse complement strand
CACACCGAGTGCGCCGATCTTGTTATCGGCAGGCCGAAAACTGTCGAGCATTAAATAGTCCGCCGCCTGTTCATAGCTTTGCGCCAGGGCCACGCTTTCCTCGCCGGACACAGGTATGCTTCGCATGATCAGGATGCCGGGCAGTTTTTTTTTGAGGACCATTACATTTTCCGGTGAAAGCATCTCAGGACGAGCGCCCAGATGAAGGATTGCCGGACGGAGTTCACCGGCCCACTCCGCGATGAAGGAAACGTCAAAAGAAAGAAACAGCGCTGAAAACTTGGAAGGTGGAGGAACAGCCGCGGCAATGATGGCCGCGTCAGCGACCGATAGTTCACGCGGGAACTGCCCTGTGCCAACCTTCAAACCTATATGGTCTACGCCGATCTCAGCAATGGAGCGCGCCTCGGAAGGACTTGAAACTTCATAAATCTGCGTGAGGATAGACACCCTGCACCTCGCTTCAATTGTTAACAATCATTCAGTAGTTGGCTGACGCGTCTCTCTATTGAAATTTTGATAGCAAGATAATTCATCAGGCTATCAAATAAAGGCATAGGATTTGCCTGATTTCAGATAACTTGCTGTATTTAAATTTTAACAAGTGCCATTTTGGGATTTCGGCAAACTATAACAATTTTATCTCGTCCATACATTGCAGCAAAAAAGGCTGGCTAGTATACTGCCTTGCGGCAGAGGTACCATGCTTCTCGATAAAAGTCGCATGCTATTCCAAAGCCGATGGATGACCGCAAGATATCTCGTGCCACTGTTCATGCTTGTTCTGTAAAACTCAATGCCGCGTGCCGGCCTGACAAGAAACAGTCAGTCAGAAAAATCGAAAGCGAGATGCTCCGATGAACCCTACCGCAGCTACCGTGCCAACAATCGATAATCAACTGGTAAATGGATGGATCAGTAAATCCAACCTGGCGCTGATTGCCCAGCGTACGGGGACGCCCGTTTTTGTTTATAGCGAAGCGCAGCTGGTGAAAAATGTTCAACGCATTAAAGATGCTGTCCAGGCTGCCGGGCTTGAAAACAGGGTGGAATTTTATGTTCCTTTTTTTCCTAATTCTAATCCGCATATCCTCAAGCCGCTTGAGCAGTTCGGCATAGGCCTGCTGCTTCAATTGCCAAGTGAATACGAGCTTTTACGCCGGCACGGCTTTAGTAAATTTATTGTCTCCACCGGTCATCTTTCCGATGATGACATCAGTTTCTGGGCGGAAACAGGCTATCCGATGTTCCTGTCAAGCCTGGACGAAATTGAATACCTCCTCCGCAACCATAGCCAGGCCTCTATCAATGTGCGTTTTGACAGCCTGAGTTCAGGAAAGCCCGGGATCAAATACAACGAGCTTAAAATGTTGTCTGACTTGTTGAAGAAATATGACCGGGAACTCGACTGTTTTGAACTTTATTGCGGAAGCGGAAATACAGTCGACAACATGATCAGCATCATCGAACAGGTCTTCATGATTTTCAGGACCTATTTCCCCAACGCAAAGGCCATCAATTTTGCCGGCGGGTTCGGATTTGATTACCAGGAAAAAAACGAATACAAAAAACATTTTGAGTGGAGCAAGTATCTGGCGAAGCTCTGTGAAAACGCGGAACGCTACAATATTCCCCCGCACGTAAAGTTCCTGTTTGAACCGGCCCGCGACCTTCTGGGAGACATTGGCGCGCTGCTGTTAAGCATTGAACGCAGCATGATCAAGCACCCTGGCGCCAACCGCGTGTTGACCAACGGCTCAAGGGTCCTCATTCCTTCAGCCCAGTATAAGGAGCGCCGTCACAACGTAATTTTTCTGGATTCAACCATGACGGAAATCAAGGCGCAAAACGTTCCTGCGGCATTGCGTGGACGCGGTATTCTTCGGCATGACTACGTTTTGCCTGGCGATTACATGGTGCCGGAGTGTATTGGCGCTGGGGACTATATGCTTATACTTGACGTAGGCGCCTATTGTGCAACCCAGCATATGGAGTTCCTCAATATTCCTCCGGCGGCTGAAGTTCTGATTGACAGGGAAGGCTCGGTATATCTGATCACTGAACATGGCGGCAAGTTCGATAAGTGGAGACACCTGCTTCCCAACAGGAAAGAATTAAGCAATCTGGTGGAAGAGGAGAGTGCGGTCCAAGAGGTTAGCAAATGATGTAACGCGCTTTTTTTCTTTGGTCCTAAAAAAGAACAAAGTACTCACAGGCGTTCAATGGTTGCACTCCTCAGGGAGTCGGCCGCACTTCAGCCAGCCCTCTGAGGAGTATTTCCGGCATGGATAAGGCCTGTATTACTGACTGAGGACAATGGCTTGAATCCAAATCCAGTGTCGATCAAGGACGGGCAAATGGCTGGCAACCACGGCGGTGCCGCTGCTTTGAAGGGCCTTCCGGTAGGGAGCAACACCAATATCCTGGAGCGCAAACAGACGATTATCGGCATGCTCCATTTGCTTCCTTTGCCCGGCGCACCTCGTTTTAACGGGAATACAGCGTCGATCGTGGAACATGCGCTTGCTGATGCTGCGGCGCTCGCAGAAGGCGGCGTAGATGCCATCATGATCGAGAACTTCGGAGATGTTCCCTACTTCCCCGATAAAGTTCCGGTTGAAACGATTACCTGGATGACTCGGATAGGCGGGCTCATTCGGGACAAATGTGATTTGCCGCTTGGGGTCTGTGTTTTGCGGAATGATGGCCGTGCGGCATTGGCGATTGCCCACAGCATTGGCGCTCAATTCATCCGGATTTGCGTTCTTGGGTCCCCGCGCGTGACCGACCAGGGCCTGGTCCAGGCCACGGCCTATGATATTTTGCGCGACCGCGCCCGGCTTGGCGCTGATATCAAGATATTGGCTGACGTTGACATCAAGCATTCCTATCCGCTCGCTGCATCCTTCTCTCTGAAAGCTGAGGCAGCAGACCTGATTTCCAGGTCTCTTGCTGACGCTTTAATCGTAACGGGAACTGCGACAGGAATTGCGATCAGGGAGTCGGATTTATCTGAGATTCGCGGGATTGCGAATGTGCCGGTTTTTGTCGGCAGCGGAGTGACGGAGAAAAACATAAAACAGCTGTCCAGTGATGCCAGTGGATTCATCATTGGGACATCCTTCAAAGAATCAAAACGCGCAGATGCCCGGGTAAGCGTAGATAAAGTTCGCGCGACTGTTAGCCAGCTCCGTGGTTGATGAACTGTCACGCTTGGCTTCCGGCCAGAAAGGAGATTTGCAGGAATGCATTCTTACGTTCTCTATAACAACCAGATTATTCCGTCAACGGAGCCCTTCCTGCGCCCTGGCCAGATTGGCTTGCTCGCCGGTTGGGGTGTTTTCACAACATTTCGCGTTTACCAGGGCGTGCCCTTTGCCTTTGAACGCCACTGGCAGCGGCTCTCTCGTGATGCCCAGGTGCTTCACGTTCCTTTTACGCAGAACCGGGAGCAGGTTTACGCGTCCCTTCTCCGCCTGATTGAAGTCAACAATGCCCAGGAGGGAGTATTGCGCCTTTGCGTAGTGCGCAGTGAAGGCGGCTTCTGGTCTGGTCCCGGCTCCGGCAACCCCTCCGATATACTTGCGATGACCAACGAGGTGAACCATTGGAAAGACCTGGCCAGCCTCTCAGTCGCTCCGCACGTCCGGTACACGGCATACCCATTTGCCGGAACAAAGAGCTTGTCCTGGGCTCCTAGCCTTACACTCTTTGAAACCGCAAAAAATGAGGGATTTGACGAAGTAATTCTTCTGAACGAGCGGGGGGAAGCCACCGAGTGCACATCGGCAAATCTCTTTGCCACAAAGGATGGCATTACACGCACGCCACCGCTTTCTGCCGGAGCTTCGCCGGGCGTCACCCGCGCCGTCATGCTGGAAGAGCTTAATCTTCCCGATGCTCCGGTCATTGAAAGCGCACTTAGCCTTGAAGACCTTTACCAAGCGGACGAAGTATTCATTACCTCAACCTCCCGCGAGTTGATCGCCGTGGAGCGTGTGCAAGACCGCAAACTGGCCGGAGGTGCTGCGGGCTGGCCGGTAATGACAAAATTGCAGCAGGCTTTGCGTGCTTACATTCATAGCTATATCCAGGAACATAAGTACGCCGCTGCAACTGGCTCGCGGTAATGCTCGCCGGAACTGCACGCGGTCGTTCGGTCAACGGTGGTCGGACGCCCAGGTATGTAGCGGCACTGTAAACGCAGTTTATTCCCAGAGGCATTCATGCAAACCGATGAGGTCATCATTGAATCTCCGTGCCGGCTTAGTTTCACGCTGATTGACTTGACGGGCGCGAGCGGCAGAAAGAACGGCATGGCATCCATGGTGATCGAAGATCCCAGCTTTGTCTGCCGCGTTTCCCCAAGCGCACGTTTTGCAGTGGAGATGAACGAAGCGGGAGCAGAGTATCATGATCTTATTCTCGACTATCTCACGCGTCTGCGTCAGGAAGTGGGCGGCGGCGGCGCTTGCGTGGTAGTTGACCGGCCCATACCGACTCATTCTGGCTTTGGCTCAAAGACCAATACGCTGCTTTCCGTGGGCAAAGCTTTTGCCGCTGCGCACCATCTGAAGGTCACCACCGACCAACTCGCCGTCATTGCTGGCCGGGCAGGAACATCCGGAGGCACAGTAAACTTGATTGACCACGGCGGCTTTCTTGTGGATGGAGGGCATGCGACGCCTCCCGGATTTAGTGATGAGCCCAGGAAATATCTGCTCCCCAGCCGGTATGCAGGCCCTGGACAAAGGCCGCCCATCCTGATCTCCGAGCCTTTTCCCGATTGGCCGGTGCTCATGGTCCTGCCGGACGGACACCACATTCACGGGACCGCAGAGCTTGAATTTTTCCGCTCGACCCTGCCGATCCCGGTTGAGGAAACCCGCAGGATCGCCCATATCGTGCTAATGAATCTGGCTCCCGCCGTGATAGAGCAGGACTACGGAGCTTTCTGCAACGCGCTGAATGCCATCACCTTTGAAAGTTACTTCAAGGGCCGCCAGATT
>DAHUXF010000235.1 GCA_027307295.1 Acidobacteriaceae bacterium | reverse complement strand
ATGTTTTTGATCTGATTGTGATAGGTCACAGTATTCCTCTGCATGAGCGGACGGTCCTGCTCAAAGAACTTCGCAGCAAGTGCGCCACTGCAATACTGTCCTTGTACCGCATGGGTGAGGCCCGTCTGGCGGGCGCAGACCATTTTTTTGATGCTACTGAAAGTCCTATACAACTGCTGGAAACAGTCCGCGCCATCCTGAACCTCCACATTGAGCAGCGCAAACCAATCGATTAACTTCGGCGCGCGATACAGAGAAGACCCGGGCCTTATTCCAACAAAATGGCGCGTATTCACCGGCAGATGTGCTCTCACGCCTGTTAAACATGTTTCTTGTGTGACAAAGATCACAGCGTCAGGACCGGCAAAGCCTGATAGTAAAGCATCATTCCCTTTGTAAGAAAGCAGTTTAATGTCCAACCTTGGCCCCATGTGCGCAATGCCGGCCCAAGCCTGCAGTTCTCCGGCATCTCCTCCCGGCGAAGAACGCTTCCGTCAGGTTCTGGAAGCAGCGCCTGATGCTATTCTGGAAATTGACAGCCAGGGACGGATCACGCTGGCCAATGCCGCAGCGGAGAAAATCTTCGGCTACCCCCGTACTGCTCTGATCGGCCAGCCAGTAGAGATGCTTGTCCCCGAGGTCTTGCGATCTGCCCATGCGTCGCATCGCGCAAGCTATGATGCCAATCCTAAGGTCCGGCCCATGGGTGCAGGACTTGAACTGAATGCTCTACGTAATGACCGGACAGTGATTCCTGTGGAAATCAGTTTGAGCCCCCACCGCCAGGGGAAAGACTTGTCCGTTATCGCCATTGTTCGCGACGTAAGCGAGCGCAAGCAGATAGAAGAACTCCTTCGCCGTTCAGAGGAAAAACTTCGCCGCGCGGAAAAACTGGAAGCTCTGGGACGGCTGGCGGGCGGCGTGGCCCATGAATTTAATAATCTGCTGATGGTGGTGCTGGGCTACTCAGAATTGCTATTGCCTCTGGTGGCGGAAAATGACCAGCCGCGCGATTATGTGGAAAAAATCTCTGTGGCTGCGCGCCGCGCCGCCGCCATCACCCAGCAATTGCTGGCGTTTGGACGCCGGCAGTTGCTGGTGCCACGGGTATTGGACCTTAACCATCTGGTAGTGGAAAGTTGCCACATTATTTCGCGCTTGTTGGGTGAAACCATTGAAACCATTGCTCTGCCTTTGCTTGATCCTGCATGGGTCAAGGTGGACCCGACACAGATTGATCAGATTATGGCCATCATGGCCACAAATGCGCGCTCTGCCATGCCCGATGGCGGCAAACTGACAGTTGTCATTTCCAGAATTGAAGTGAATGCTGAGAACATTCGCCAGTATGCTGAACTATTGCCAGGTCAATACGTGGTGCTGACAGTAAGTGATACCGGAACAGGAATGCTCCCGGAGATAGAATCACGCCTCTTTGAGCCCTTCTTCAGCACCCACGAGGTTGGCCAGGGCACGGGGATGGGGCTGGCCTCCATGTATGGCGTGGTAAACCAGAGCGGCGGCAGCATTACGGTAACCAGCCAGCCTGGCGTGGGAACAAGCTTCCAGATCTACCTGCCCGCTGCGGTTTACGAAGGACCGCCGGACATGCCCAAAGTGCCCCTGGAGTCACTTCGCGGACACGGAACTATCCTGTTGGTAGAAGACCAGATCCCACTTCTGGAACTGACGCGTGAATTCCTGAGCAGGTTGGGTTACCGCGTGCTGGCTACAGCCTTTCCAGAGGAAGCACTTGAGATTTCACGCAGACTGCCCGGCCCCATTGACCTGCTGTTGACTGATGTCGTCATGCCGGGAATGAACGGGCATGAACTGGCGCAAAGGCTTCATCCGGAACGTCCGGAAATGAAGATCCTTTATGTCTCGGGCTTTGCCGATCAGATAATTGCTCACTCCGCCGCGTCTGGTCCTACCGATCCCCCCTTGCTGGAAAAACCGTATGCTCTGGAAGATCTGGGGCGAATGGCCCACCAGCTATTAGAAGTCACTGCTCCCGCAGAACCAGCATAGGCTCCACGCAAATCGCCATGGATGACAATTTGCCGTAAATACTATCTAACAGCGACAATGGTCGCCATGCGTTCTTATCCAAAGTCCTATAGACGTATGCTGGTTTGCGCCGTCATCCTTTTATTGTCGGTCCAGAACCTTCAGTCAGATACCCGTCCTTTGCCGGAAGACCGGGGCGCGGTGCATCTTGCTCAGTTGCTCACCAAGCTGAAGACAACGGCGCGCATGATGCAGACAACCGCCCATCCGGACGACGAAGATGGCGGCCTGCTGACGCTTGAAGCGCGCGGCAATGGCGCCAGTGTGCTGTTATTTTCTCTGACGCGCGGCGATGGCGGACAAAATAAGTTTGGCACGGAAAGCTCAGACGAACTGGGCATCCTGCGCACGCTGGAGTTGCTGGAAGCCGATAAGTACTATGGCGTGGAACAGCGCTTTAGCCATGTGGCGGACTTCGGTTTCTCCAAGACTGCGGAAGAAACTTTTAGCAAATGGCATGGACATGACATTGCGCTGGGCGATATGGTCCGCGCCGTTCGCATCTTTCGTCCGGACGTTTTGGTGGCCCGTTTCAGCGGCACGTCACGGGACGGACACGGCCATCACCAGGCGTCCGGCCTGCTTACGGTTGAAGCCTTCCGTGCCGCCGGCGATCCCAACAGGTTCCCGGAACAACTCAAGGAAGGCCTGCGTCCCTGGCAGGCCAAAAAACTTTACGTCGGCAATCCGCCGCGCATGTTCCAGGGCGTGAATGTGGCCGATGAAGACTACACGGTCAAGCTCAATACGGGCGCTTATTCGCAGCTGCTGGGAATGTCCTATGTTCAGTTTGCGCTGGAAGGGCTGGCACACCAGACCTCGCAGGGAACGGGCGGAATCCGTGTTGCTCCGGGGCCGCGCTACACCTATTACAAGCTGACGGATTCCGTGCTGTCCAAACCGCAGGGCACACACGAGCAGGATTTCTTTGATGGCATTGATACGTCGCTGATGGGGCTTGCGGCTCGGCTAGGCCCGGATGAGGCCAAGGTCCCTTTTCTGCGGCCTGCGCTTGGTTCTTTGCAGAAACATGTTGAAGCAGCAGCCCAGGCTTTTTCTCTGCAGGACCCGTCTGCATGCGCGCCCGAATTGCTGGCTGGGCTGAATGAAACCGCCACGCTGATGAAGCAGGTTTCCAGTTCTGGCCTCTCCCTGGAGGCACTGGACGAGATCACGCCTTCGCTGCAAGCGAAGTACCAGCAGTTTGAGCAGGCGGCGAATGAAGCTTTGGGCCTCTACTTTGACCTGTCAGTAGACCAGCCCGGACCTGCGCCGGGCCCCTCTTATTTTCCCCGCATGGAGCAAACCATCAGCCTGGCCATTCCTGGCCAGAGTTTTAACGTGACCGCAAGACTCTACAATCGAGGCAAGCTGGCTATCCTGCCAACGGGAGTAACACTCAACCTGCCGCCGGGCTGGAAAAGCACGTTGCTGAAAGAGGACAAACACGAACTGGCTCCGGGCGAGATGGAAGCGGTTCAGTTCCAGGTAACGGTCCCGGAGAATGCTACTTATACACGTCCTTACTGGAGCCGCAACAATCCGGAAACGGATACCGTGTACACGGTCACTGATACGCATTTGCTGACGGATCCATTGCCGCCCTATCCTGTGAGCGCGCATGCCGGCTTCACGGCGGGCGCATCATGGGGCGAAGCGGGCGCTCTGGCGAAAATCAAATTTGTCGATCCCACGCTCGGCCAGTCAGAACGTCCGCTGGCCGTGGGTCCGCCGATTTCTGTTCTTCTAACGTCACCTGTGGCCATTGCGCCGGTCGGAGGCACAGCGAAATCACGGATTGGCGTCAGCGTGCGCAGCAACGTGCCCAGCGCGGTGCACGCCAAGCTCAGGCTGGAGACGCCGCCGGGATGGAACGTTGAACCCGCCGAGATTGCAGTTGATCTGGACCATGACGGCGATCTTAGCAATTACAGTTTTCAGATCACGCCGCAAAACCTGCATGAAGGCACATATAAGATCACGGCCCGCGCAGAGTACAACGGTAAGCAATATGCTGAAGGGTTTAAGGTAATCACGCGGCCTGACCTGGATTCCTACTACGCTTACAGCCCGGCGACGGAAAAAGTGCAGGCCGTGGGCGTGAAGCTGCCGGCGCAGCTCAGGGTCGGTTACATCATGGGCGCAGGCGATGAAATTCCTTCGGTGCTGCAAAGCGTCGGCGTGAATACCAGCATTGTCACGCCGCAGGAGTTGGCATCGGGCGATCTGGGCCGTTACGGAACAATCATTGTCGGCATTCGCGCTTATGACACACGCACTGATGTGCGGGAACATAACCGCCGTCTGCTGGATTACGTGAACCGCGGCGGTACGCTGATCGTCCAATACAACCAGAGCATCAACGCTTTCAATGACGGCCATTACACGCCGTATCCGGCAACGGCGGCCAACGTGCGCGTCTCCGTGGAAGAGCAGCCGGTGGAAATTCTTGCGCCTGAAGACCGGGTCTTCAACTGGCCGAACAAAATCGCGGCAAAAGATTTTGACGGCTGGGTACAGGAGCGCGGACTTTATTTCATGTCGCAATGGGACCCGCAATTCAAGCCGCTGCTGGCCTGCAATGATCCGGGTGAGTCGCCGCAGAAAGGCGGGCTGTTGCTGGCGCGCTACGGCAAAGGAATTTATATCTACTCGGCCTATGGATTCTCACGCCAGTTGCCGGCGGGAGTTCCCGGGGCCATCCGCCTGTTTGTGAACCTGGTCAGCGCAGGACACCAATGAGCCTGCTGCCACCCTTGCAGCCTCAGCAGCCTGCTCTGGCGCGCGAGGTTGGGCTGCGTGAAGCCACGGCGCTGAACATGATTGACATGATCGGCGTTGGGCCGTTCATCACCATACCGCTGATCATTCACGCCATGCACGGCCCGCAAGCCATGCTGGGCTGGCTACTAGGTGCGCTGCTGGCCATGTGTGACGGCCTGGTCTGGGCGGAACT
>DAHUXF010000234.1 GCA_027307295.1 Acidobacteriaceae bacterium | reverse complement strand
ACAATCTCGTCGCGCTCATGATCGGCGACCATCGGCAGGAATTCGCGGAAGAACGCCGTAGTCTGTTCGGGCGTTTTATACATCTTCCAGTTGGCGGCAATCAGTTTTTTTCTCATGATGAAGTCGAATCAAGTGCAATCTGGTAGTGAGGGAAATCGCGGCCCAGCTTTTCCGCGGCGCGGGCATATGCGGTGAAAGAGTTTTGGTCAAAAAGTACAAAACGCACCAGGCGGACCGATTTAGGGCGGTGCAAAATGTCCACTACTGTCCGCAGGGCGATCTGCGCCGCCGGGATTACGGGATATCCAAATGCTCCCGTTGATACGGAAGGGAAGCTCACGCTGGCGCACGCCGAACGCTCGGCTTCTTCCAGGCAATTGCAATAGCAACTTTCCAGTATCTGCGGCTCATTCACATGGCCGCCCTGCCATATAGGACCAACGGTGTGAATTACATAGCGAGCTTTCAAATGACCGCCCGCTGTGGTTACAGCTTTCCCTTGGGGAAGAGGTCCCCGCTGTTCGCGGATTTTTTTGCATTCCGCCAGCAGGCCCGGCCCGGCAGCGCGATGGATGGCTCCATCCACGCCTCCGCCGCCCAGCAGGGAAGAGTTGGCTGCGTTCACGATGGCATCAGTGGATTCATGGGTGATGTCTCCCATCACCAACTCGAGGGTGGCTTCAGCTCCAATGCGATAACGCAATGTTGACGGCATGCTTTATTTGTCAGTCAGCGCTTCCACGCCGGGCAGTTTCTTGCCTTCCAGAAACTCCAGCGATGCTCCGCCGCCGGTGGAGATATGCGTGATCTTACTGGCCAGGCCGGATTGATGCACGGCTGCAACGGAATCGCCGCCGCCCACAATCGACGTGGCAGAGCGATTTCCGGCCACGGCCTCAGCAATCTTCATGGTGCCTTTAGCAAATGGAGCTGCCTCAAAAACCCCCATAGGACCGTTCCAGACAATCGTCCTGGCTCCGGCAATTTCTTTGCTGAAGGCGGCAATGGTTTCCGGACCAATATCCAAGCCCATCTGGCCGCCGGGGATTCCATCATCCGTCTTGACGATAGCGGTCTTTGCTGCCGCATCAATTTTTTCCGCAATCACATTGTCCAATGGCAGCAGCAGGCGTACTTTCTTGCTCTCGGCATCTTGCAGAAGCGACTTTGCCAGCTCCAGCTTATCGTCTTCCACTAGGGACTTGCCTACCTGATGGCCTTACGCTTTCAGGAAGGTATAAGCCATGGCTCCGCCGATCAGCAATGCGTCTACCTTGGCGAGCAGGTTGCGAATGACATCAATCTTGTCAGAAACCTTGGCCCCGCCAATGATGGCGACAAATGGTTTTTCCGGATGCGTGATGGCTTTGCCCAGATATTCCAGTTCTTTCTGCATCAACAGGCCGGCAGCGGATTTATCCATAAACCTGGTGATCCCAGCCGTGGATGCATGCGCCCGATGCGCCGAACCAAACGCATCATTTACATAAACATCTGCCAGGGCCGCAAGCTTGCGGGAAAATGTCTCATCATTGGCTTCTTCTTCGGGGTGAAAGCGCAAATTCTCCAGCAGCAGGGTATGGCCTTTGTCCAGTTTATTGGCCATCTCCTCCGCTGCCAGGCCAATACAGTCCGGGGCAAAGCCCACATTACAACTGCGGCCCAGTTTTTCATCCAGCAGGATGCGGAGCCGTTCTGCTGCCGGCTTCAGGCTCATCTTGGCATTAAATTTACCTTTGGGCCGTCCCAGATGCGATGCCAGAATCAGCCGCGCTCCTTTGCGTATTGCATATTCAATGGTCGGCAACGTTTCGCGGATTCGCGTGTCGTCGGACACGCGGCCATCTTCGGTCAGCGGAACGTTGAAATCCACACGCATGAAAATGCGCTGGCCATCGAGCTTAAGGTCCTGGATGGAAAGCTTTGCCATAGTCATCCTGATTTCAAACGCTACAGTCCTTTTTTACTCATAAAGTGGATCAGGTCACGCACGCGGCATGAATATCCCCACTCATTGTCATACCATGCAATGACTTTTACGCAGTTGCCCGCCACCACGCGCGTGAGGGGAGCATCAACAATCGAAGAACGTTCATCACCACGGTAATCAATGGACACCAACTCAGCGGTCTCGTATCCCAGAATGCCCTTCATGGGTCCATTGGCCGCTGCCTGAAGGGCCTTGTTCACCTCTTCTACGCTCGTGCTCTTCTCAACAAAAGCGACCAGGTCCACCACGGAAACGTTAGGAGTCGGCACGCGCATGGCAAAGCCATCCAGCTTGCCTTTTAAGTCCGGAATCACCAGATTCAGCGCTTTGGCCGCTCCGGTGGAAGTGGGAATCATGGAAAGGGCAGCAGCGCGGGCGCGGCGGAGGTCTTTATGAGGAAAATCAAGAATGACCTGATCATTCGTATAAGAATGGATGGTAGTCATGGTTCCGCTCTGGATCTTAAAGCTGTCATGCACTACCTTGGCGACCGGAGCCAGGCAATTGGTTGTGCAGGATGCATTGGAAACAATATTGTGCCTGGCAGGATCGTATTTGCTCTCATTCACGCCCAGCACAATAGTGATGTCTTCATTCTTGGCCGGCGCCGAAATAATGACTTTTTTTACCGGCCCGCGCAGATGCTTCTTGGCCTGTTCGGCATCTGTGAACTTGCCCGTGGATTCAATCACCACCTGTGCGCCAACCGACTCCCAGTTGATAGCCGCCGGGTCTTTTTCAGAAAAAACTTTGATTGCTTTGCCGCCGATGGTGATGGAATCACCAACCGCTTTAATGTCCTGCTTCAGATTGCCCAGAATGGAGTCATATTTAAGAAGGTGGGCAAGGGTTGCCGGGCTGGTGAGATCGTTCACCGCGACGAATTCAATATTAGGGTCATCGATTGCCGTGCGCAGCACGTTGCGTCCGATGCGGCCAAAGCCGTTAATGCCAACTTTGATTGCCATTAGGTGATTCTCCTTCAAATTCAACCGAGAACTGAAACCGATATGATGCAGAAACCTTGATGGGAGTGCTGTCGTACTGGGTTGAAACTAATCAGGTTAGCAGAGGCAAGCGAGCCGACGCAAACTTGTAGCCCAGTCAATTTATAGATGCGCCATCAGGTCGTTGCTGAGCACTGGGCTGAAAGCAGCAAACATCCCCACTGCATGCCATGGCGTCATACCCTTGTGCAGCATGGTCACAAAATTCAGATTTTGCGTTCCGCTCAGGAGATGGACAGGATCCGTCCGCTGTGGGATTCACTGATCGCGCGCAACGGTTCCACCATCTTTCAGGATTTTGGCTTGAACCAGCTTGCTGCCCGGATGTTTGCCGGCAGGGAAGAGCCCTATGTGATTTGCGTTGAATCTTCCGGAGGAGCGGCCATTGTGCCGGCTGTTTTGCGCCAGAAAGATTTACTCCATAAAAAAGATGTTACGGTCCGCTTACTGGGTGAAGAGCTGTTTGATTATCGTGGTTTTCTGCACCAAGGGGATAAAGATGTTTTGTGGGCGGCGCTGGCCACACTTGCGGAACGAAAATGTCCGCTGGAAATTGTAGCGGTGCGCGAGTGCGATCGCCATTTGATTCCGGCAAAGCTTCCACTGCTTCCGTTCGCGGCCGCTCCCATGGTCCAGGCCGGCAATATCTCCGCTGAAACTTTTGCTGCTGCGCACTCGCGGCTGGGACGCAACCTCCGCCGGATGGCCCGGCTGGGATTTCAATTGCTGAAATATGATGGCAACAATCCTCAACTTTTGCATTCCATTTACCAGCGCAAGGCTGAACAGCAAAACACATGCCTCTTCCATGACCGCGCGCGGATTGAGTTCATGGTGGCGGCAGCACAACTCTTGCCGGAGGCATTTGAGATCTTCACCCTGGAACACGGCTCCAGTCTGGCTGCGGCTCTTGTGACATTGCTTGAGCCGGGTGTCCGGCGTTTTTATACTGGCTGGTTTTCGGCCGAACTGGAAAAGCATTCCCCTGCATTGACATTGATCTACGAAGTCACGCGGCAATCCCTGGCCGCGGGCCTCAACTGTGATTACATGACGGGCGAGCAGCCATACAAGATGCGGCTGGCCACTGGCACAGTGCCTCTTTTTCGCGTTCATGCTGCGGCGGAACAACTTGCGCATTTTGGAAAATCAACGATCGCAGAACTGCGCGTGGCCATTTAACCGTCAATCCAGATTGCCCAGGCGTTTCAAAAACTCCCTGGCTTCCGCGAGCTGCGGGAAAAGTTTTTCATCTTCCCGGAACGCTGCGGGATGCACCGAGCGCCGGCTGCCCCGCAATTTCACAGGATGGCGAAGGTGCAACATCTCGTGGTACACTAGATAGTCAATGGCATACCGTGGCACGTTGGGCCGGTCAAAAACCAGGCTGACCACGATGGTGTTGTGAGCAGGATCGTAATGGCCCAGGCTGCGCAGAGAATGATTGCTGCTCCAGGTCATTTGCGGACGCGCCATCAGGCCATGAAAAAAGCGCAGGTTCAACGCATCAAAAATCTGGTCAAGATCATAATGTTGCCCCCTGGGGCCGGCAATGCGCTTGCGCCCGCGCATCTGGCGAATGAGGTGAATCTTCTCCGCGAGAGCCTGGCTGCCGGTGTGTTTGCGGTAGCGGGCGGCCTGCGCAACATCTACGGGCTTGCGATAAAGCTTGGCAATCAGGATGTGCAGAATCGCGTAAAGGACCGGCTCAGGCGCGCCTTCCAGGAGATCAGACAGGCGGACCAGAAGCTTTCCTTCACGGAGCCGGATAGTGTTACTGATGTTGGCAAAACGGTAGTAGCGGACCTCAAATTCAGGCATGGGCGCGCGCGGTCGCAGTTCGCGATAGGCTTGCTCAAAAAGTTCTGTAAGTCGCGGCGTCATTTCTCAACGTCCCAGGTAAGGCGGAACATGCCGGCCTCTCCCTCTGCGTAGGCTGGTGTCAATTCGGAAATTTATTTGCTGCGTCAACTTTTCAGGCGCTTGGAGAGCACACGTATGCTTCAGGAAAATTATTTCTTTTTCTCTTCGTGAGTGGTTTCAATATA
>DAHUXF010000233.1 GCA_027307295.1 Acidobacteriaceae bacterium | reverse complement strand
GTCATCCTTAAGCCCTGCCTGCAGCAGAAATTGTTTTGCGGTTGCGCTTCCGCCTTCAAATGATCCGCTGCTTCCGCGCAGCGTGCCCACCAACCGGAGGGCAAGTTCGGCTTGCAAGTTCTCGCTGGTCTTGTTAATGACGCGAACGTCATCCAAGAAAGGAGTGGAAAGATGCTCCGCCAACACGTGATTCGCCGTTGCCGTATTTGTAGAAGTAAGGCTGGCAGGGGCATTCACCGAAGCAGGCCCATGTTCTGGAACATGATCTGGAGCATGCTCCGGAATGGAATGGGAAAGAGTGTTTGATACCGCCGCTTCTGCCGGGGCCGCTGCGCGACTGACGGCTGAATTGTCAGGAGCCGGCGAAGCTGGCGGCGGTCCATAAAACTGGGCTGCTTCCGCGTGACGTGCGCGTGTCTTGCCGCGAATTGTAATGCCGCGCCGTTCCAGCAGCGTGCGAAAAAGTTGCGCCACAAACTCCGCCGGATCTTCGATCGCCAGCGGCTCTTTCATTGCTGCGTCGCCCAACGGCAGGGTTCCCCAGAGCACAATCTTCTTCGCACCCGGATCGCGGTGGATGCCAATCCTTTTAGTAACTCCCGCAGCCGTGGTAACAATGAGGTTTTCCAGCTCGTAATATCCCGTCTCCGGCTCCACGGTGATGAGCGCTTTATCACCGGGCTCGACGCCGGGCTGAATATTTACAAAGACCACGTTGTCATTAAAGCTGAGCGCGGAGACCGGAGCGCCATCCATCCACTGCAAGTCATCCAGGGCCCATCCTTCAGCGTAGCGTTCAAAGGCGTAGTACGTATCGTCGCCAATCAGGTCGCCATCCACAAGCTTAAGGCCGCTGCGTGCCACCTGATCGGCCATCTCTTCAAGAATTTGCGTATGCGGAGCCGTGCGTTGTGTCTTGAGCGAATATGGCAGCGCGCGGCCTGAGATATTGGGATCGCCGCGCCCCAGGATGACCAGGTCCCCGGCAAGACGGCCATGGCTGTCGATCTTTCCTTCCGCTTCAACCGTTGTGCGAAAACGATAATCCGGACCGGCAATCGCCAGCGCCACCGCCGTTGTGAACATCTTGGCGTTGGACGCAGGCAGAAAAAGCTGGTCAGCGTTTTGCGAATAGATGATCTTGCCGGACTCCGGGTCTACCACGTCCAGCCCCCAATGCGCGCGATTGAGAGGCGGCTGGCTGAGGATGGCGCTGATCTCTTTGGCAATGTCTTTCTTCGGCGCAGGTTTTTTGGCTGCGATGGCGGAAAGCTGAAGCGATAAAAGCAGAGCCACAATACAAAGCGCCTGGGATGGATGATGCCGCATAGGAATGCCGGAAATTATACAATCCGGCCATGAACCGACCGCATTACCGATGGCGCTTACACACCCGCGAAATGGAACTTGGCCCGCGAACCCTGGTAATGGGCATACTGAATGTCACGCCTGACTCGTTTTCCGATGGCGGAAAGTTTCTGGCCCGCGACCATGCCGTGGCCCATGCCCTTAAGATGCTGGAAGACGGCGCTGACCTGCTGGACATTGGCGGCGAATCCACGCGGCCCGGCACGCCGGTGGCGGAAAGCGGCATTCCAGCGGCGGAAGAGCTGCGCCGCATCATGCCGGTAATAGAAGATGTGCTGCGCGAACGGCCTGACGCGGTTCTCTCTGTGGATACTTACAAAGCTGAGGTGGCGCGCGCTGCGGTCAATGCCGGATGCGAGATTGTGAATGACGTGAGCGCACTGCGCTGGGACCAGCAGATGGCGTCAACGGTTGCCGGTCTGGCCTGCGGGGCCATCCTGATGCATACACGCGGCCGTCCGCAGGAGTGGCGCAACCTGGCCCCTTCAGCCGATATACTGGCCGAGGTGAAGGCTGACCTGCGCGAATATGCAAACATGGCGCTGTCTCGCGGGATCCACAAAGACCAGATCATGCTTGATGTGGGCATCGGCTTCGGCAAAAAATTCGACCAGAATTACCCTCTTCTGGCCCGGCTGGATCAGCTGCACGAACTGGGCTTTCCGCTTCTGGTGGGAACGTCAAGAAAGTCTTTCATCGGGCGCACACTGGCGCGCGACGGCAAAGATGCACCGCCCGATCAACGGCTTCATGGTTCAATTGCAGCAGCCACGGCATCCGTGCTCAAAGGCGCTCACATAATACGCGTGCATGATGTACGCGCTGCGGCAGAGGCGGTGAAGATCGCCGATGCCATACTCAGGGCGGAGAGCCAGTAACTTATCGAGCGCAGAGGACGCAATGCGTGAAAACCTTACCGCAGATCACGCGGATTCACGCGGATAACCCTTTGCAAAATTGTTGGACCACAGCTTAAGTCTCAATTGCCGTGTATCCGCAGACACGGTGTCTGCTTTCACCCACAATGCGCTGGAGTCGCGACATTATCAAACCCTATAGAATCAACAACTTGGAAGATGGCAGGTCGGCTGCACTTTCTCTTGTAGCTGCAATTGCAACTATAGAGAGGCGATCACCATGATGCCGACACAGGAAACTACCCGCAATCAAGTCCAACAGAGCTTATTCCCCATGTTCCGTATCTGGAGCCGGAGCATTGGATGGACCATCATTTTTTCCACTCTCGTTGCCGTGCTTTTTTCCCTGGCCCTGGATGGATGTTCCAGCATCGCCAGCCAACACTATGCCGGCGTAAGCCATGCAGTGACAGCACCGCGGAAATGAGTGCGGTTGAGGGTACCGATAAATCCGCTGAACATAAATTCTCTGAACATATATTCTCTGAACAACGTTTTACCCGAAAGAGAGCGGCAGATGTAAGGGCCTGATACTCCCACTAAGGCATTGACAGGCTTTCCCACGAAATAGCTCTGCTGTCGGGTAGAATGATGAGTGTTGCGTAGTTCTCACCAGTCAGCCAAAGCGCCAGGTCCTGCCCCTTTGCGGTTCTTTCTGAGCCTGCCGCGCTTCCGCAGGGACCCGCTGAACGGATTCTTTCAGACAGCGCTTACGTATGGCGACGTTGTGCGCTATCGCGGCCTTTGGGTTTCATTCCAACTAAGCCACCCCGACCACATTCAGCAAGTGCTGCAATCCAACTTCAAGAGCTATGTAAAGGGCCGGGGCTACCAGATTCTTAAGCTTTCTCTGGGTGAAGGTCTACTCACCAGCGAAGGGAAATTATGGCAGCGGCAACGCCGGATGACGCAACCCTCATTCCAGGGACAGCAGGTTGCGGGCTTTGTCAGCGCTATGGCGGAAAACACAGTGACCATGCTGCAACGCTGGGAGTCCCATGCCAGAAACGGCGTAATTCTTGACGTGGTGCCGGAATTCATGGGCCTGACACTGAACATCGCCAGCCAGGTGCTTTTCACCACCAACCTGGAGGCCGATACAGAGTCCATCCGGCACACGCTGGATATTGGCCGGGACTACTCGGTTGACCGCGCATGGTCTATTGTGCAGCTGCCACTCAGTATCCCTACGCGCCGCAACCGCGAATACCGGGCGGCGCTGGCAAACATTCACGGGATCATTGACCGCATCATCGCTGAGCGCCGGCGCGCCTCTGCCAGTATTCATGACCTGCTTACCATGTTGATGGAAGCTCGCGATGAAAACGGTGCGCCCATGTCCGACAAGCAACTGCGTGATGAAGTAATCACGCTGCTGACCGCAGGCCATGAGACAACCACTCTGGTATTGGCGTGGACCTGCTTTCTGATTGGAACACGGCCTGAAGTGGTGGAGCGCATGGCAGAGGAAGTATCTTTCCTGAATGGACGCACGCCCTCGTATGAAGACCTGGTGAAGCTCCGCTATTCGCGCACGGTGGTGGAAGAAAGCATGCGTTTGTATCCGCCCGTGTGGACTCTGGCGCGCACCGCCATCCAGGCCGATGAGATCGCCGGGTTCCGCATCCCGGCTGGATCAGAGATCCTGATATTTCCTTATATTACGCAGCGGCATCCCAAGTGGTGGCCGGAGCCGGATTTGTTCCGTCCGGAACGTTTTGCGCCGGAGAATTCAGCAGAGCGGCCGCGCTACGCTTATCTGCCTTTTGGCGCCGGGCCGCGGACCTGCATTGGATTGAATTTTGCCATGACGGAAATTCTTGTGGTACTGGCCATGCTGTTGCAGCGCTTCCGTTTGAAGCTGGCCATTGATCCTGCCCAGGTGCGTCCGGAGCCCTCCGTAACATTGCAGCCAAGACCGGGCGTGCCGGTGATATTGGAAAGAATCTAACCGGCGCCGCCCTACTTAGCTTTGTCCCATTGCCAGCCGGTAAAGCGCTTGCGCAATTCCAGCTTGGAAAGTTTTCCGGTGGAAGTGTGGGGCAGTTGGTCTAGAAAAACAAAAGCTTCCGGCAACTGCCATTTGGCAAACCGGGAAGAAAGAAAATCGCGCAGCTCTTCCGGACTGGCTTTCATGCCATCACGCAGTACAATGATTGCCACGGGGCGTTCGTCCCACCTGGGATGTGCCACGGCAATTACCCCGGCCTCCCGCACAGCGGGGTGGGCAACCAGAGCGTTTTCCAGATCAACGGAGCTGATCCATTCGCCGCCGGACTTAATGAGGTCCTTGGCGCGGTCTGTGATCTGCACATAACCTTCTTCATCGATGGTCGCAACATCGCCGGTGCGCAGCCAGCCATCGGCGGTCCAGCGGTCTTCCGTTCCCGGCGCATTGAAATAACTGGCTGCCACCCACGGTCCGCGCACATGCAGCTCGCCCATGGTTTTGCCGTCCCACGGCGCTTCACCCTGGTCATTGACAACGCGCACGTCGATAAAAGGCAAAGCGCGGCCCTGCCGCACGCGCACGCGATATTGCTCGTCTTCAGGCCACTTGCGCATGTGCGACTTCAACGTGGAGCACACAGCCACCGGCGTGGTCTCCGTCATGCCCCAGACCTGAATCAGCCGCATGCCGCGTTGATCGAGCTTGCGCACCAGAGACTCCGGCACCGCGGTGCCGCCCACAAATCCACGAAAGGCCGGCGTGATCCGCCAGCGGTCCGGTTCGCGTTCCAGAGCTTCCAGGATTCCTGCCCACACTGTGGGAACCGCTGT
>DAHUXF010000232.1 GCA_027307295.1 Acidobacteriaceae bacterium | reverse complement strand
ACTGCGCGCTGAAAATTGCCGAACAACACGATTGGATTTTCGCCAGCACCGGACTGCATCCGCATGAAGCCAGTGTGGCCACCGCCGCCGATTATGCTGAAATGGAGCGGCTGGCCCAGCATCCCAAACTGATTGCCTGGGGTGAAATTGGCCTCGACTACTTTTATGACCATTCGCCGCGTGACGTGCAGAAAGAAGTCTTTCGCCGCCAGATGGAATCAGCCGCTGCCGCCCGGCTGCCGATCATCATCCACTGCAGACCCAGCAATAACAGTGAGAACGCATGGGACGACACTCTTGCAATGCTGCGCGACCATTGGTCGCCTCACGGACTGCCGGGAATTCTCCATTGCTTTACTGGTGAATGGAAGCATGCGCAGGCCGCGCTGGAGATGGGCTTTTACATCTCCTTTGCCGGAAATGTCAGCTTTCCTAAAGCGGAAAATATTCGTGAAGCCGCGCGCCACGTCCCGCTGAACCGCATGCTGATTGAGACCGATTCGCCTTATCTGGCTCCCGTGCCGCATCGCGGCAAGCGCAATGAGCCCGGCTTTGTAGTGAATACGGCAGCTACCATTGCCCAATTGCGCGGGATGGGCCAGGAGGAAATCGGCCAACAGACTGCCGAGAATTTTTATACATTGTTCCCGCAGACGCGCTAACGCGGTTCGTGATTGGTGTGCCTTTCTTCGCCGCAGATTTGCGCAGATGAGCGCAGATCAAAAGAAGGTATCAGCAACGAATCAACGCGAAAAACGCAAATCTATGGATAGTCCAGCAAGAGACTTTCTCAAAGCTTATTTTTCTCCGTGCCTCGGTGGTGGATGTTTATTGCATCTCCTGCAAGCAGCTCAGGCCCCGCGCTAACGCCCTGACCGCGCCCCCATCAGGTCCGGTCTTTCAGAATCATCCACCAGCCTCTGCTGGCCGATGCGGCGGACCAGAAATACCAGTGGCAAAAAGGCCAATCCAGCGCTCAGGTGTTTTAGGGTATGTCCACTCACAATTCCACCCAGCGCATAGATCGGCTTATCCAGAAATTCAAAAACTTTTGCAGCTACGTTGCCCGCTACAGCAAGCACAAATGCCGGCGTGGCCCCGTTGCGTGAGGGAAACAAAAACAATAGCAACCCACCCACCAGTATGACCAGCCCCTGATACAGCAGGTACCAGCGCAGATCGCCTTCGCCCGTTGTATCGCCTTCGCTCCAATGGTGAACCGTCCACAGGCCAATCGTCACCAGCGCTCCCAAAGACCACGCTGTGCTGCCACCGAAGCGGTCCGCCACAATCGCACCCAGGAAACCCGCCATGGCGATAATCATGGGCAGGCGGTCAAATACCAGCCGCTGATCGTCGGGCGCAAGATGGTAATAAGCCGAGCCAGCGCTGGTCATCGCAAGGCCAAAGAAGAGTGTCGCCAGGGCCCAGCGCGTTCCAGCATCCAGTGTGACTCCTGCCCTGGCCACATAAAACATGCCCAGCAATCCTGGTATCAGAAGTGCCAGATTGGAGAGGACGTTCAGGCCGTAGGGGACTCCGCCGATCAATCGCCAGTCTCCGAACTGATGATAGGCAGCGGGTTGTGCGATAGGCGGCAGCAGCGCACATGCCCCCAGCGCCGCCGCGCAGACAATCCCAATGCCGCCCCAACGGACTGCTGCCGGCCTTCCACGCACTGATTTCAGAAAGGAAGAAATACTCTATTTCCCTCCGCCATCCTTATCGGCTGGGACCGGAACTTTCTTTGTCCCGTTCAACTCAGCCGCCGTTTGCATGATATTGCGTGTAGAAAATGGCTTAAAGAATCCCCAGCAGGAGGATGAAGAGGGCACGTCACATTTGCCATATTTCTCCTGCAATTGCGGCAGCACTGCATCCACCAGCGCCTGGTCGGTCTTCCCTGCCGCCTGCGCTTTGGCAACGGCCTCGCGCAGAGTAACCAGATAGTCGTGGAAATCGCGGACATCGTTGACTGTGGCCACGTCGCCATGTCCAGAGACATAAGTTGCCGTCGGATGGTCCGCCAACAGCTTCTCCAGGGTCTTTACCCAATCGCTGGTGGTTGCATCAATCAGGTTGGGCAGATGTTTCTGCCACACCAGATCACCGGCCATCACCACGTTCGCGTCCGGCACAATCACCACGGAATCGCCGCCGGTGTGTCCCAGCATGTAGCGCACCTGAATTTGCCGCGTGCCCAGGTAGATGTCCACTGCGTCGGTATAGACCATGTCCGGCTGTGCCAATGATTCCACCATGGCTTTCTGTTCCGGCTTGGGATCGCGGAAAAATTTAAGGTTTTCCGTCCGCACCCAGCCGCGCACATTGCGGTGCGCCAGGATGGTAGCACCCGCCTGGGCAAACACCGCATTACCGCCGGTGTGGTCCAGGTGGTAGTGCGTGTTAATCACAAAACGGACGGGCAGGTTGGTAACTTTGCGTATTTCCGCCAGCAGGTCGCGGGCGGGCGCGGCATCTTCAAATGTATCCACCACCACCACGCCGTTGCTGCCCACGATAAAGCTTGCATTGCTGCCTGCGCGTCCGCCGTCAGAGCCTATGGCTGCATAAATGCCTTCGGCAATTTTCTTCAGGGTAAAGTCCGCTGGGTCCGCGGCAAATGGATCAGCGGCAAAAGAAGGGACAGAAAGAATGACAAGTAAAAATACAACGGAGGCTAGAGTGATCGGTCGGTTCCACATGCCGCTGATACTAACATGCCCGGCATTCAGACCATGCTCCAGCAGGCGGAAAACACATTTGTTACGATAATAAGGCCGGGACAGATGCAGCTGTGACCGGCGCTCAGGAAATGCCATTCCAATCCGTTCAACCATATTGAACGTACTTATAGGAAAGAGAGAAAGCACGCGTGAGCGGCAGGCTAGCGCCCAATTTGGAAAATGACGCCGCCCTTGTTGCGCGCATCCGCGCTGGAGACCAGAGCGCCATGGCAGACCTGTATGACCGTTATTCCGGGGTGGTTTACGGAGTTGCGCTTCGCGTCCTGGGCAATACCATGGCTGCTGAAGACGTTGTTCAGGAAATCTTTCTTCAGCTCTGGCGCAAGCCGCAGGCCTTTGACATGGACCGCGGACGCATGGCTCCGTGGCTGGCCGTTATTGCCCGCAACCGCTCTATTGACCACTTGCGGAAACGGCCTCCCGAAGACGATATTGATGAACTCCCCATCTCTACGGGCGTCGATCTGGAGGATGAAACCGGACAGCGGCTGGCGGTGGAGAAAGTGCGAGCTATATTGGCCGGGCTTCCCCAGGAACAGCGTAAAGCCCTGGAAATGGCATTTTTTGAAGGTATGACCCATACGGAGATTGCCGGTAGAACCGGCGAGCCTCTGGGAACCATCAAGACACGCATACGGACCGGACTGCTGGCCCTGAGAAAAGCGTTTGCATGAACGGACATCCACAATTCGCTGAAGCGCTGGCGCTCTACGCTCTGGGGGCGCTCGACAACCCGCAGGAACTCGCCGCGCTCCAGGCCCATCTGGGCACATGCGGCGAGTGCCGTAATGAACTGGAAGCCCTGCGCGCGGACACCGCCCTGCTGGCCCTCTCCGCCGTGGGACCGCAACCGCCTGCGCGTGTGCGGCAGCGCCTTCTAAGCGCTATGTCCGCTGAGCCGCGCACGGCGCGGAAAGGTCCGCAGCTTTATACGCCCAGCCATCTTCGCCGGCGCTGGTTCTCCATTGCGCCCACCGCTGCCATGGTGGTCCTGGCGGTTTTCAGCTTGTTGCTGTGGCGTGACCTTCGCGATACCCGGCGCGACCTGCGGCATGCCCATGCCCAGATAGAGCAGCTCCAGATGGATTTCCTCTCGAAGGACCGTGAACTGGCAGAAGCCAAGGCGGTCTCAGAGCTGATCCATGCTCCTGACGTGAAGCGTATGACTCTGGTGAGCGCGCATACTCCGCCGCAGCCATTGATGAAGATGATTTATTCACCGCAGAAGGGTTCGCTGATGCTCATGGCGGCCAATTGTCCGCCTCTGCCGGAAAACAAAATTTACGAACTGTGGCTGCTTCCCGCAGACGGCGGTAAACCCATGGCCGCTGGATGGTTCAAAACCGATAGCAATGGCCATGCCATGATGTTCCACACCATGGAAACTGCCGGGATCAATGCCAAGGGCTTTGCCGTAACTATTGAACCCGCAGGCGGCAGCCAATCTCCGACCATGCCTATCGTTATGGAACCCGCCAGCTAACAAATCGATCTTATTGATTTTCAGCCGGCAGACACACAGCATTTTGCATCAATCTTGCATAAAATACCCTCACTTCAAGGGGATAATCCCCCCACTTTTTTCCATTGACACCCGCATTTCTCGCGATGCATAATTATGCACGTTAATGCATAATTATTCGATATGACGAAACTGGCCCGGCAACAGCTTATTGTCGAACTCGCGCATGAAGGCCCCCTGCCCAACCAGCAGGAGTTGGTCAAGATGCTCTCGCGCCGCGGCTTCCCTGTGACGCAGGCCACGCTTTCGCGCGACATCAATGAGCTGCATCTGGTGCGCACGTCAGAAGGCTACACGCTGCCCAATGGCGACGCGCCGCAGGAGGCGCTTCCTGCCGTTTCCCGCGTGGTGGGAGAATTTGTACGCGAGGTGCGGCGGGCGCAGAACCTGCTGGTCATCAAGACCATGTCCGGCGGCGCGCAGCCGGTAGCGCTGGCCGTGGATGCTGAAGGCTGGGAAGAAGTTGTCGGCACCGTGGCCGGCGATGACACCATTCTTATCATTACTCCGGACAACGCCAGCGCCAAAAAGTTGCAGACGCGCCTTGAGGACATGCGCGCCTGATGCCGCAAACAATCCAGCCCGCGGTTGTTGGAGCAACCGGCTATGCCGGTTTTGAACTGGCGCGTCTTCTCGCCCGCCATCCGTACGCCAAGAAGCCTGTGCTGTTCACCCGCAACGGCGAAGCCGGAGCAACTGCCCGGCTCGACGAGATGTATCCCCATGTAAGCGGCAACGGCGGCTATCCTCTGGAGCCTTTCCGCTGGGAAACTTTGCGAGCCAAGGGCGTGGACGTGCTATTCCTGGCTACGCCGCATGAAGTTTCACGCGAGTGGGTGCC
>DAHUXF010000231.1 GCA_027307295.1 Acidobacteriaceae bacterium | reverse complement strand
GACATGACCCGTCGCGTACGCGAGATTCGCCCCCACGTAATGATAACCATGGGAACGGAAGGCGCCATTACCGCTCATCCCGACCCTTCCATGGCTACAGTGTTCGCCACCATGGCCTACCACTGGGCCGGACGCACCAACCGCTTTCCCGAACAGTTACAAAATGGACTTCGACCCCATCAGACACAAAAGCTTTATTACGTCACCGCGCTGTTTACCATGCCGGAACGGCAACCGGTGGCACTCTCACCTGCCACCACTGTCATTGAGCTTGAACCGCATGAAATTGAAACCAAAATTGCCGCCTTCAAGGCCCATGCCTCGCAAGCTCCACTCTTTTCTGTTTTTGAGAAAACCATACACAGCCGGGGGGACGTTGAGTTCTTTCATCTGACCAATTCCGTCAAGCCGCAAAAAGTATCGATGGAAACGGATTTATTCGCGGGCGTGGAGGAATAGATCAGATCTGCTGAGGGTTGTGCTTCTGATTGGCGCATCGGTGCAGGTCTTAGTGGTAGAAGATCATAAAATAATAAAAGAATTCTCTAAATGCATGCAGCTTTCATACAGAACACAAATGGGCCTGCCGGTGGCAGGCCCATTCGCTTTTAGCAGTTCGTCAAAATGCTATTTCGTCAGGGGCGCAATAATGTCACTCAGAATGTCCGGCTTCGATTCATCGCGCACCAGGTGCGGATATTTCTCTCCCTCGTGATAGTTGAGCGTGTGTGTTTTGTAAAAATCACTGTTCACCACAATCAACTCCACGTTGGGACCGTTTCCTTTAGCAGCTTTGATGGCATCACGCAGAACGTCCGGGTTGTACTTGCGGCCATTGACGGCAGCTACGGTTGAACCGGGCGCAATCCCGGCTTTCCATGCCGGACTATCGACGATGACATCGTGAATCCCTCCTTTATCGTCGAGCTCAAGTCCAATCGAGAAGCGCGCATCCACCGCGTTGTGGACCTTCTCCATGGCCTTGGTGAAGTCGCTGGGATTTTCGTCATAGACCAGTTTCCATCCGCCATTGGTAATGCCGCCCAGCGGAGCGCCAGGGCCATATGTATCCAGACGATCGCGCAGGAACTTCGCCCAGTCATAAGGCATGACCTGGTTGAGCGTCTGCACCACGTCATCAAAGACATAGGTTTTGACCATCGGCAGCGTGTTCCCGTTGCCGTGAAAGATGCGGCAGAAATCATTGAGCGACTTTTGCCCTTTGGTCTGCTGGCGTATCACCGTGTCCGCATCCAGCCAGATCAGGAAGCCTTCCGGGTAGTAGTCCACGCTGCGCCGCCAGCTTTCAAATTCCTGCGGAGAGCTGTAAAGAATCTGCGCCGCATCGGCAGTGTCCTGGAGCGGACGCCAGGAGCGGCCGGGAGTGTGGTCCAGCGCCGCAGAAAGGTCTGCCGTCTCATCCAGGAACTGCTGCTTGTTCCATATGCCTGTTCGCGCCGCCAGGATGTTGCCCCAATAGTCTGTCATGCCTTCATACACCCAGAGCAGATCGCCTTCCATGGGCTGCTGATAGTCCGGGGTGGCCAGCCCTTTGGGACGGCGGTATTTGCCGTTCCACGAATGTGTCATCTCATGCGGCAACAGGCTGCCGGCGAGCCAGCGCGCGTCGTCATCAATCATGGTGCGCTCCGCCACGCGGTCATCGCTGGACTCATGGTGTTCCAATCCAAAGTGCGCCGTGTGGTCGCTGAGCGTCAGCAGGAAATGATATTCACGATACTGCCGCGCATTAAACAGCGCGCCGGTTTCCGCCACCAGCTTCTTATACTGGTCAATGGTGGCTTGTGACAGCTCCAAAGCGGCATCGCCGTCTGCTACTGCGTCAATATAGTGCTGGATAGGCCCGGCCGGCGAGAGAGCAATGCGCCGGAAATGCGCCCCGGAGAGCACCGGCGAATCAATGAGCGTCGTCAAAGAGACCTGCTGAAAGTTGATCTGCCCGCCGCTTTCACCCGCCACAGGCAAAGGCGTGCCATAGCGCCATCCCGCAGGCAGCTTCAGTGAAGCAATGATGGGAATGTCATCCGTATTCTTGCCCTGGGGATACAACAACACCTGGTTCCAGCTCAACATATCAAGCTGCGTGGTAGCAGACGCCCCGGAAGAAAAGCCTTCCGGCGGAGCAGGCATTACAAGATCCAGTTGCACGTCCAGCATGCTGGAACCGGGCGGCACGGTGACATGGAACATGTACATCTCATCCAGATCACGCCGCCACGCCAGCCTTTGCCCGTTCGCGAAAAACTTCAGCCCGGTCAAATCCATAATAGGGCCGGTTGGGCCATGCTCGCCGGGAATCCACTTGGGAAAGGCCAGCTTGATCTCTCCAGGAGCGGCTGGTATCTGCTCCTGCGCGTGCAGAATTTTCTCCGGTGCATGGGTGGCATCAACCGTAAGCTTGATGGGCTGGGCGGGCACGCTGGCCGCAGGCTGAGGCTGCCGCTTTTGCGCAAATGCGGCAATAGCGCTCAAGCACAACACGCATAGAGCGCTGCGTCTAAGAAAGATGTTCATGTGAACGTTGTCTCCGTTGGTCGGGCGCACCAAGATTAATGGGGAACACAGCGGAAACGCAAGCGCAAGCCCAGGCTAAAACCTTAAGATAATTTCCGAAAAGGGATTACTGTTTTTTCCGGCGCGCGGGTTTGGTCTCGGGCGCAGCGCCAGTCACGCTCGCCAGGACCTTGTCAAAGGCCTCCTGGGCCGTCATTTCTTTGCTGCGGCCCTTGTTCTGCCGGTATTTATGTTCGCTGTTGCAAGTGCGGCAGCGGGTCTTGAGCACCTCTTCACCCACCATGGAAACCACTGCGTGGTCCGTAATCCGCTTGCAGCGCGAACAATGGTCGTCGATGTCGTCGCCAAGGCGCATAACATTCTCCTTGCCACAAAGTACTACAAAAGCGTTCTACGGAGGCTGAAACATTTGAGCTTAGTCTTGCAGATAAAAAGCCAAGCACCGGCCTTCGCCTTTCACTGCCACAGTGTTTCCAACATTACTGTCACAGTGTGTTTCCCACACTATCAACACACTGTCACAGTATTGGCGCTTTTGTGTTTAAAATCTCACTATCGTGCCTCATCGACATCGCGGTAAATTCATTACTTTTGAAGGCCTTGACGGCGTGGGCAAGTCCACGCAACTGGAACGGCTGGCCAAACATCTGCGCGAACGCGGACTCAACGTCATTACCACGCGCGAACCTGGCGGCACTACTCTGGGCGAAAAGCTGCGCTCTGTTCTTCTCAGCTCCAGGACTTCCGGCCTTTCCCCGCTGGCGGAGCTGGCATTAATGTTTGCCGACCGTGCGCAGCACCTTGACGAGCAGATACTGCCCGCGCTGCAACGTGGTGCATGGGTGCTGTGCGACCGCTTTACCGACTCCAGTGAAGCCTACCAGGGGGGCGGACGCCAGATCGGCAGTGAGAACGTGCTGCAACTCCATCGCATCCTGTGCCATGACTTCCAGCCGGACCTGACTATCCTGATGATGTCTGACATGGCCCGGACCGTGGCCCGCGCGCGCCGCAGAAATGTAGCGCAGTCCAAACAAATGCAGGATGATGAGAACCGCTTTGAAAAAGAGAATCGCGCTTTTTACGAACGCGTGCTGGCAGCCTATGTAGCCATTGCCAGTCGCGAGCCGGAAAGGGTGGTGCAGGTGGATGCCACTGATGCCATCCCCAAAGTGCACAAGAAAATCCTGCAGATCACGGAAGAACGCCTAATGCCCGCCCAGCGTGGCGCGCGGGAAAAAACTTCCTGAGCCACTGTACTCTTCGCCGCAGATCTGCGCAGATGAAACGCAGATCAGGAAATTTAGCCGCGAATCAGCGCGAAAGCGCAAAACTGTAGAGCGTGTTTCATCAATGGTTCGTATCAGGGCACGATTTTAGCGTAGTGAAGTGGTGCCGCAACAGACCCTAAAAGACACACGCCTTTAGACCATGCATGTCCTACAGCACGCTGCTGATGCGTTCCGAGCATTCAGGGCCATAGAAACGGCTTACCGTTTTGGTGAGGCGGATAAGGTTCTGGTATGAAGCCAATATGTCAGCGCCGGCGATAATCCGGATGCCGCGCAGTTGCGGCATCAACCAAAGCGGCAACACATCAGCGCGCAGAACCAGCCATAATCCTACCTGCACCCGCGCAAGCACAGTGCAAATGCGGATTTCTGTAGCAGTCTCGGATATTTGAAACATCAGGGAAGCGCGCTCATCTGAGGGGGCAGAAACATTGGTGCTGAGAACCATGTGCGCAGCATGACTCCAGCCCTGGATGACTTCTGCATTGTGGGCCATCCGCGAAAGATGTTCCGCGCAAAGCCTGGTCTTCTGCCGTTTGAGTTTTTTGAATTCGCAATCGGAAGTCGAGCTGCGTAGAAGCCAATCTTCGGCGGGGTCTGTGACTCTTTCAAAATCTTCAATGTTGATAGGACGGACAAACAACTCTACGTCTTCAATCCGCGAATATTGCCGCCGGTAAATCGTAACGCGCGCCACCGGGATGGCAAACAGCACCGCTACACCAATGGCGATCCAAAGCTCTAGTGCCATGCTTACTTTTTCCAGGCCACAGCGCAATGGCCTGGGACGTTCCTTTCACTTACCGCTGAAACCGTCTGGATATCCTTTGTACGACATTCAAGTCCTCTTGCATCTTCTGCAGGAGCACTTCCGGTGGTGTATCAATCCTGATCTGCGGTTCCTTCCGCAGAAAAGCGGATAGCCACACGATTACGGCCACTAAATATGCCAGAGCTGGCCCCCAATCAGTCAACCAAACAAATTTTTTTCCGAATTCCGAACGGACCAGTACCGCAGCAACCACCCCTGCCGATGACACCCCAAAACCGTAAATTATATGAAACTCATAGAGATACCACCTGGTGAGTACCAGCTTCACCAGGAGAAAGAATAGCAAAGATAACCCTACGATGGTAAACGACGAAACGATGGCTCCGGAGATGAGTATCGCTCCCGTACGCCCAAAATGGGGCGGCGGATGGCTCCACGCCCGCCAAATAGAGAAAATCCAAATAACTGCGATCGCGCCCGGCCAGATGAAGCGAAACCAAGCCAAACGATAGTACGCACTGAAGATTGC
>DAHUXF010000230.1 GCA_027307295.1 Acidobacteriaceae bacterium | reverse complement strand
TATCCCTCACGGTCACTGCTGCGGCCACGCCAGACTTTGCGGCCAGCGCTTCGCCCGCCAGCCTTTCCATAACGCAAGGCAGCAGCGGAAGCAGCACGATTTCCACCACGGTCAGCGGCGGCTTTAATGCGGCAGTATCGCTCTCAGCTTCCGGTCTGCCTGCCGGGGTGACGGCCAGCTTCAACCCCACTTCCATTGCCGTGCCGGGAAATGGCAGCGCAACTCTGACATTCACGGCCAACAGCACCGCAACCACGGGCACAACGAATGTAACGGTTACCGTCACCGGCGGCGGCGTGACTCACACCACCAGCATCGCGCTGACGGTTACTGCTTCCGGCGGTGGAACAAATCAACTCCTCGGCAATCCTGGTTTTGAAAACGGATCAGCCAATCCCGCGCCCTGGACGGTGGCGACAACGCAGTCAACCAACCGGATCATCAATAACACCAGCACCGAACCTCCGCACTCCGGCACGTGGGACGCATGGTTAGATGGCCATGGCGCCACAACCACTGATTCCATCATGCAGCAGGTCACCATACCTTCAACTGCCGCGACGGCTACGCTGACTTTCTGGCTGCACATTGATACAGCTGAAACCAGCACGACCACAGCTTTTGATACCCTGGCTGTACAGGTGCGCAACACTTCAGGTACGGTCCTCTCCACATTGAAAACCTACTCCAACCTGAACCACGCAAGCGGTTACCAGTTGCAGACGTTTGATCTGACTTCCTTCAAGGGCCAGACCATCCAGCTCTTCCTGCTGGGCAAAGAAGACTTTGAGCTGCAAACTTCCTTTGTGGTAGATGACTTCGCCCTGAACATAACCAGCAGCACAGAGTTGATTGGCAATGGCGGTTTTGAGAACGGCGCATCCAATCCCGCGCCCTGGACGCTCACTTCAACCCATTCGCCTCTGGAGATCATTAACAGTTCCACCGCTGAGCCGCCGCACTCCGGCGCCTTTGACGCATGGCTGGACGGCTTCGGCACAACCACTACCGACACCATCATGCAGCAGGTTGCCATACCTGCGAACGTCACGGCTGCCACGCTCAGCTTCTGGCTGCACATTGATACCGCTGAGACCAGCACAACCACTGCATTTGATACGTTGACGGTACAGGTGCGTAATTCTTCTGGTACTGTGCTCTCAACTTTGGCCACATTCTCCAACCTGAATGCAGCCAGCGGCTACCTGCAGCATAGTTTTGATCTGATTTCGTTCAAGGGCCAAACCATCCAGATTTTCCTGCAAGGCAGTGAAGACTCGACATTGCAAACATCTTTCGTCGTAGATGATGTTTCGCTGAAAGTGACGCAATAGGGGAGGAATGAAGAAAATGAATCGACTCGCGCTTTCTATTTTGTTGCTGCTTGCGCCGGCAATGTTTGCCCAGGCCAATTCTCCGGCAAAAGCCGCTGCATCCCCGGCGAAAGCCATTGCATCCATGGATCGTCCGGCAGAACCGAATCTTGTCTTTGACGATGATGGAGGCAAGGCACAGATCGTTCCTCCGGATTTGTCTGCCGCTGTGATGGCTTTTCACGGTGGCGAGGTCATGAAATCAGCGCAGCAGGTGAGCATTTTTCTGGGAAGCGCGTGGGGTGACCGCTCCGTGCGTATGCGCCAGACTGCGCTTCTGGACCTCAGCGCCACGCAGGCTGAACATCTGGCGGACTTACAGAAGAACAATGTCCGCACGATTGCCGCTGCCCCAAGCGTAGAGGACTTCACCGATCTTACAAACGCCCCGGTGAACGACCTGACCATTCAGCGGAAATTGTCAGACATGCTGGCAAGCAAGGCGATTCCTGCGCCATCCGCCAGCACCATTTATGTTATCTATCTGGCTCCAGGCATCAACTCATCTCTTGGCGCTAACAAGGCCGGCGTTGATTATGTTGCTTATCACAACTTTGTTCATCTGGAAGCCGGCGAAATCCGCTACGTTGTAGTGCCATTCCACGATAGCGCGGACCGTCATAGCGCTGCGGCGGCCAGGGCATTTGCGGAAACGGCCCTGAATCCAAACGGGACTGGCTGGTATTGAGCGGAACGAATCTATCCAGCCCATCCTGAAACCAAAACAGCGTTGCCATGCTTATTTGCAATCCGGCAACGCTGCTTTCGTTTGACATCCCTGAAAATTATTAAGGGCTGGATATTCGCTGGCGACAAGATGGCGTTTAAGGCCGCCGTATGATCTTGCCATCCTTCATCACGAAATTTATCTTTCGCAGCGAGGAAATATCGTCCATCGGGTTGGACGGCATAGCAATGATGTCGGCGGCCATGCCAGGAGCAAGCGTTCCACGTTGCTGGCCGATCCGCAGAAGCTCCGCAGCGTTCGTCGTCATGCACTTTAAAATCTCCGGGGCCGGTATTCCCGCTTCACGCCATACCCCAAGATAGTCAAACATCAGGTCTGCCCGCGTCTTATCCGGCACTTCGATTGTTGTATCAGTGCCGAATGCCATTTTGACGCCGATGCGATAGGCCCGCCGCAAGCGGTCAACGATTTTTGGCGCAAGGACGTCTGGCGGCGGAAAGATGCCGCCTGAAGTTCCAACAATATCGAGTTGAGACCTGGGGAAGTCGGTGCCTACCAGGAAGATGCCTTTTTCCTTCATCTTTTGCAGCTGTTCATCGGTGAGAAAGAAGCCATGCTCAACGGAATCAACACCTCCATCGATCACATTTTGCGCGGCTTCGCCTCCGTAAACATGCACAGCCACCGCGCGCCCGGCATGGTGGGCTTCATCGACCGCGGCCTTTATTTCCTCAAGAGAATAATGATAAGGGCTGTTGTCCGCGACCAGTTTGATAACATCGACCCCATAGTAGATGTTCTGGCGCACGGCTTTGCGGACTTCATCTGGCGTATCCGCGTCAATGTATTCGTATCGCCAGAACGGGCCTTGTTCCGGAGGGATTGCGGTGGACTGGCCGCCGAACGGAGCAATGATCTTACCGGCTGTAAGAATTGTGGGGCCGTCAAACATGCCCGCCTGGATGGCCCGGCGAATATCTTCTGTTGCATAGTTGGCATCGTTGCCAACTTCGCGGACGGTGGTAAAACCGGCACGTAAAAGGTCTTGCGCATTCCGCAGTCCGCGCAGCCCGCGGTAAGTGGAGCTTTCTTTGAGGTAGAAGGATTCAAACGGCGCGGAGCCTCCGATGATTTCCGTCAGAGTAAGATGCACGTGGGCGTCCATCAAGCCGGGAGTTACCCACTCATGGGAGAGGTCGATGGTGGCGGCCCCACTGGGTATTGCAATATCTGCGCCGATCGCTTTGATCTTACCGTTCTCAACCAGGATCACCTGGTTCTTTGCGACGGAACCTTTTGCGGGATCAACAATCCCACCAGCGCGGATTGCGATGAGGTTTGGGACAATGGCGTTCTGGGCATTCAGCCAGGTTGCAGTAATTACGATGAGCAAGGCCACAAGCCTTTTCAGCATGCATCCTCCATAAAATGACGGACATCCTTGAAGTGCGCGCGGGGACCTTCCCGCATGCGCGGACACATTTTACCTGAGCAAAGCTGCTTTTCATTTGGGACAAGTCTTTTCGTTGGCCTTGACTAAGACAAGCCAAAGATTTGTCTGGCCGGGGTATACTTAGGGAATGAAGCAATCACTGCACTACAAAGGATGCATTTTGACTGCACTCGCCAACTTCTATCCGCACAATCGGCAGTGGCGAGCGGAAATTTCGATTGTTCGAGCTGTTGGTGATTCCGAGGTCGACACAGTGTTCCCGACAACAGAATATTTCGCAACGGCAGAGTCAGCAATTGAGTATGCCTTGGGAGATGCAAGGGGGAAAGTAAACGCCGGGTTCGAATCAATAATTTGCGGGCATTCGCTTTTGCCATTAGGCCAAATATGAAGCCAAGGCCAGCTCCCAACGTTCCCGGCAAGAATGAATTTGAGCATTTTGACAACGCAGTCCGTCAGATATTGACTGTCTCCAAAGATGATCTCCTGAAGAAGGAATCACGGGAGAAGCGCAAGAAGGAACGAAAAAAGGAACAGAAGCGAGGCTGAAGGACATTATGAGTGCGGGAGTAGATGCGGTAAAAGCCGCACTTATCGAGCAGTTTAATTCACCAGAAATCAACTATGACGAGATAAATCTTCAGTTCTCTTTTTTAGCAGACGGGCAACAGTTCATTGTCTCTGTAACGCTGGAATTCGATCAGGATTTTGGAAACGCTCCTCGCGTTGATCTACGACGGCTCGGCGATATTCTGAGAGTGCGCAAGAAGGCCACGGTTACTTCAAAAGGAATATCGGCCTAGATTTTCATTTTGCCAAGTATTATTGCCATTTTTCTGCTTGCTACTGCATGCGAAAACCTGATACACCGAATCGCGGAGTTTTCATACCTGGAGTTCCTATGAAAGACATTGCCATCCTCATCATCTGCTGCATGCTCTTCCCGGCAGCGTTGGCGCACGCCCAACCTGCCGCCAGCCATGAATCGCTGGCCATTACGCACGTTAATATCATCGACGCCACCGGCGCTCCCGTAGAGCGTGATATGACGGTGGTTATCGAAGGCGACCGCATTACCGGCATCGGGAAGGCCAGCAGGATGAAGCTTGCCGAGAATGCGAAGCGCCTGGATGCGCGTGGAAAATTTCTTATTCCCGGTCTTTGGGACATGCATGTCCACACCAACTTTGGAGATTGGATACCGGGAGGCAGGGAAGTCTCTCTGCCGCTCTTTGTGGCCAATGGGATTACCGGCGTTCGCGACATGGGCGGCGAGCTAGCCACGTTGCTGCGCTGGCGTTCTGAAATCTCTGCGGGAACTGTTATTGGTCCGCGTATGGAGATTGCTGGTCCCATGCTTGATGGCCCTAAATCGCGCTTTCCCAGCTCAGTCTCTATCGCCACGCCGGAGGAAGGGAGTGCAGCGGTTGATGCTCTAAAGGCCCAGGGAGTGGACTTCATTAAGGTGCAATCCTTTATTCCTCGCGATCCGTATTTTGCTGTGGTGGAGGAGGCCAAAAAACAGGGCCTTATGCTGGTGGGACACGTTCCTGATGCCATTCGCGCGTCTGAAGCCTCTGACAGCGGCCAGAAGAGCATTGAGCATTTGACTGGAA
>DAHUXF010000022.1 GCA_027307295.1 Acidobacteriaceae bacterium | reverse complement strand
CTGCTTTTGTCCGCCATTGCAATGGGCAGCCACTGGCTAAACGCCTTTTGTTGATACTGCTCAGGATCTTCAGGTTTCAAGCTCTGCTGTGCCCGCTGGTCTAAAAAAAAAGCAGGCTGTGAGTAGCCCTGCTGTTTTTTTTCTGGAAATTTTTCTCTGGCTCCTTTGAGTCTTCGTCGCGCCTCTTCCGACCATTGTCCGGAAGGTTCAAGCTTCAGGTAATCTTCCCAGGTTGTAGCCGCCAGGTCCCATGCCTGGGTCTTCTCATAGGCAATGGCCAGGTTATACAGTGCCGTAGCGCGTTCCTGATTGGTCAACCTGGGGTTATGCAGGACTTGGTTCAACAGGTTCAGAGTACGCTGCAAATTGGGATGTTCCGATCTGCTGTCGCGCTCAAAATAGCTCACCGCCAGATCAATGTCGAGACTTGGAACATCCAACCCTTCCGCGTGCGCTTTCTCAAAATCCTTTTCAGCTTTCTCCAGGCTGCTGGGCGTTGATTCCCATAACAAAATGCGGCCCTGCACCTGCAACCACCGCGGATCGGCATGTGGAGCGCGCAAATTCTGATTGGCCGCTCCGCTGGCATCATGCAGTGACGCCGGGACTTCGTCCAGCCCATGGCTGCTATCAGAACCCAGGACAATTGGAAATGGCCGCAGGGGCGAATAGCCCTCAGACGTAAGGCGCATCTCGATGGTCCGGCGTTCTTCAAAGCCGGCCACGGCCTGCTTCTGCGCCTGATGAAGTCTGAATTCTGACAGCAATGCCGGGCCCTGGACCATACCCACGACAATCAAACCCAGTGCAACACAAATAGGGGCCAGCTTGAGCCATGGAAGGCGGTGACGCTTTGGAATAACCTGGCGCACCAGATCACGCTGCCATTGCGGCGTAGAGCTGCGCAGCTCTTTGATGATTTGCGCGTTTTCCGGTGAAACATCATTGGAAAACTCCCGCACATACCGGCGCAATACGGGTCCGCAATGGGTGCATCGAGCAACATGCCGCATGGTCTGGTCCGCCAACTCCGGCAGACAGATGCCGGCCGCCAGCTCCTGCAGCACTTCGTCATCTGGACAATTGTGATTGGTTGGCACAGTCATTGAACAAAACCTCGAACCAATGAAAAACTACCGGAACCAGTATCCCTGAGCCGATCCTCAGAAACATCCGCCCCCCAGAAGAGACAGCGCATTTCACGCTGCTAACGTGCCCAGCATTTTTTCATGCCGGTTCACTTTATTACTCTCTCCCTACGCCAATAGACGCAAAACTCCAGCCAAACCCTTTTGCCTTAACCCGATTCGCCCAATTACCCCGTTTCAGAAGCAAGACCTGAGTCCCGGATAACATGTTTTAGACGCAAGAGCGTGCTCTCCACCCCTTTGATGGTCAGGCCGAAAGCGGGAATGTCTGCAATTTCCTTGGCTGTATAACCCTGCTCATAATAGAGCCAAAAAATTGATTCGTCCCGCTCCCGTGTGGTGGAAGAGAGGGTGCGTAACTGCGTTTGAATCCTATCTTTGAGCCGGTTGAATGCAATTCTGTCAAGACCATCCGGAAAGGGCGGCACCACTGCATCATCCAGGCTGACTACCAGGACCTTGTTGTCCGGATTGCGGAGATAGTCGTACGCGACGTTCGATGCAACCACCTTCAAATAACCGAAAATCGTATTCTCATATTCATTTTTTATGCTGCGCAAAGCTTTGCGATCATTGGCAAATAATTTCAGGAAGGTTTCCTGAATTAGATCGTCCACCAGACTCGTATTGGGTTCACACCGGTTCCTGAATGTATTAATAATGACGTTTGCAATCATTGGCTGTGTGCGACGCACAAAGTCGCACCACTGCCTCTCATCTGTTGAGTTTAGACACTGGTGCAGCAACGCCCGAATTGAAATTTCTTCTTCTGGCATCCTTCGTTAATGTCAGGTAGATCATTCTAACCAGCGCGGCACGGCGGCTGGCATGAGAACACGCATTTTTAATAGTTTAGGAATACAGTTGCGGTCGCCCCGGAGCGTGGATTTACGATTTTACCAGCCTGGAATCGCACCACCGCTTACCTCAAAATCAGGCCATTTCAGGCCATCTTTGAGGCTGTTCAAGCGTAACCAATTGAAAACATTGAGCTAATAATCAATAAGCCGATAATTTCCGAAAGCCGGAAAAATATTAAAGATTACTCATTTTTCAAAAACCGTATGGGATAATTCCGGGCGACATGAGTAGCGCTGTTCACTGTATGATTTGCACGTTTTATCCCTTGAGGGATTTCCTCAATCCTTGCAGGTTGTGCACGGGCGTCTGAACTGTAATTCCCGCAGTCGGTGCCGATCCTAATTGGTTGGGCCCTGGGTATCCAAAGATTTTCGAAGGGGGCAAAATGCCGACGGTCGTTTCATTTCAGCCAAGTGCTCATCAGTTCATGGTGGTCGCTCCGGATGGGGAGCAAATTGAAATTCCGAAAGAACTATTCGGATTGATGTGGGACTTTCTAGAAGGCAGCCGCGCTGCCGGGTCCGTAATCATCCAGTTCAGGAATGGCGGAATTGCCGGTCTGGAAGCCATTATTAAGAAGACGTACAAATAATTTCAGGTCTGCATTCCAGAGATTTTTTAAATCTTTTAAAGATTTTTATTGTTGGCCAAGGTCAGTTGACATAAGTTAAAGTTGGCGGCCTCGAATGTCAGTTCCCGGATTCCCCCAGAGCAACTGAGGGCCGGGCATGGAGATTCACCGGGGGTTCATGAATACTGAAGTTTTCCGCTCACGTCACGCAAACATCAATTTAGGAAGAGTGCAGAAGATATGCCGGAAACCAGAGTTTACTATGCAGGAAGTACTGTTCAGGCGGCCAAGGACCGTGCCGTAGTGCGCGACCGGGAAGTGCCGGCAGCAACACAGCTCACCAAGTCCGCAACAATCGCAGACCAGGAACCCAGGTATCTTGCAACATCGCCTACAGGTTCGGCTGTGAGTATTCCCAAAGAGCTGTTTATTGCGCTTTCTGACTTCATGAAGACCAGAAAATGCCCCGGCTCCATTACCATCCAGTTCCGGCGTGGTGAAATTACCTGCGTGGAGGCTGTAGCAAAGAAGACGTATCGGAATTCCTGAGGGCTAGCCGCAACATTGTAAGCAAGGGCCCTGATTTTCGTTGCCGGAGTTGAATCCGGCGCTGACGAAAGATTTGGCCCAGAGATGAGAGCATCTCTGGGCCATTTTGTTTTAGCAAGCGGGCGGACTCCAGAAAGAACCAAGGCAAACCGCCATCAACACCAACGTTGTTTGAAGTAAAGGAAAAAAGCAAATGGCAATGACAAGACCGCAACCGATCAGCATTTTACTTGTGGCGTCAACCGCTGCCGCATTTCACGCGGGTGCAGCAGTTTTATTTACACCTGTTCTATCGTTTCTCATGCTCTTCTGGGGGGCCTCGCCTCACTTCTTCAGGAGCAGCATTGCCGGAATCAACGATGGGATGGTTTTTGCTGTCACGCTGCCATTGCTCGCCGGAGCAGTTGGATTTGTTGGCGGTGGCTTGATTGCTCTGGGACACAACCTTCTGGCAGAAAGCCATCGTCGCGATGCGATTGCATTCAAGGCTGCCAGACAGTCCCGCGCCGCAGCCATGGAAGAAGCTGCTTAATATTTTTGTTGTTTAAAACATCCGCGAGGGGCCGGCAACAAACCTCTACTTGCCGGCCTTAGCGATGGTGCTGCGAGACTCCTGCCTCCGTGCGGCAACCGGTGTACTACTTGTATGTTGTGCCGGGAGGGTGAATCCGGCTGGAATGGTGGTATCGCCCGTTCCCTGCGCCGGGTCCTTAGTCACGGTAAACTTCCAGACTTTATCTTCTCTTATGCAGTTACCTGAGAGACCACAGATGCCTGCCTTCAGGCGAGCTGTGTAACTTTCTCCTGCTTTTAAAACAATGGAGTCCGGGAAGAGGCCCCAGGTGCCATCACCCACCTGGTCGACCCAGGCTGGTACGTTGTTGCCATGCGAATCTGTGAGGATGAAGTTGCTGCTGCTAACCCCACGGACCGGCTCAGAGAAAGAAACTTTGACGACCGTATCCTGATAGGCCGAGCGCGCCCCGGCTTCAGGATATGTGGCCACGCGCGGCACTGAGGTGCCGGCAGAGCCGCCATCCACGGAAATGACCCAATTGCGGACCACCATCGGGACGGGCGGCGCGCCTTCCACCACAGGCGGCTCCGTGCTGGGCTTGCGGCCATCGCAGAGCCCGCCCAGAACGCATGGCTCAAGCACAAAATTGTTGTTGGTGTCTGCTAGGTTACCAAGGAAATGCAGGGCCACCACAGCTTCCACGGACTGGTAATAAACTCCGGCGCTCACGGCAACCGGTCCGCGTGTTCCCGGAGGAATGACTACCGAGTAGCGATTAATTTTCTTCTCGTATTCGGGCCGGCCTTTTGGCTTGAAGCGCGTGTCTCGCAGAAAGGAGTCATCAAAGAGGTCTCCGTTGCCATTAATATCTTTGAATTGCGGCAGTGCCATGGAATTGTTCTTGTCGATGACTTTTCCGTCTTTATCTACCGGCAGGCCATTCTTGTCCGTCACCAGGTTCAACGCTGTTGCGTAAGGCAGATCAAGGGTCGGGCAACCATCTCCTATCGAGGCCACAGCTTTAAACTGCATGGAATAAGGATCAGCCGAGCCTGCGGGAATTTTCCAGTTACAGCCGGGGAAATTAGGATCAATCATTGCTTCCGTAGTCAGGTTGCCCACGCCAATGGAAGTCCGTTTCCATTCACTGTCATAAATCGGCAACTCCTTGCCGGACGCCAAATCATAGGCATGCAGGCTGAGCCATGCCGTGCGGCCTTCAGGAAAGCCCGTAGGAAAATCGTGACCGCTCCCTGTATTCGCGATGGTGATTGCAAGCGGCACAGAGCTATTGGCAGATGCCTTCGCCGGGCCCTGCACGTCCATGCTCAGCACATGGCGTAAACGGTCCCAGGCCAGACGCGCCTGTTGTGCATACGCTCCCTTGCGCTCTGTGTGCGTCCAGAAGCCGCGGGAGTATAGGCTTTTTTCATCGGCGGAAGAGAAGCTGAACGCGGAAAGCTCAGGATAAGGCGCTATGGTGCCGCTCTGGTCCACGTCTTTGCCGATCAGGCCGGTGACGTATGCGTTGCCGCCGACAAAGTGGTGGGTAAAGAACGGGTGCGGGCCTCCGCCTTCATTAGCAACTCTATCAACGTGCGGCGGCAGCGGTTTGCCGTCTTTATACAACGTCTGGGCTGTGCCCGGCTGCCCGTAATCCTGCTGCATGTGGCAGCTCTGGCAGTCGCGCTTTAACTTTGGATCAAAATTCACATTGCCTGGACGGTCCGCATACACGCTGTTGGCCCATTCTGTATAAGTACGCTCGATGGGGAAACCGCCCACCCATTTGCCAATCGCGTTCTTGATGGGAAGCGCGTTGGTCACATCATGACAGGCAGCGCACATCTCTGCGCGCAGGAACATTGCCTGATGGTAGCCTTTATGCTTGGCAGAATCGATCTTCTGGTAAGGAATGTCCTGTCCGAAGACTTGGCTGGTGTATGTATCTTTTTCTGAAGCCGGCATGTTGGCTGCAAGCGGCCCAAATCTCTCTGGGGAGCCAATGGCATGGGGTGACAAACGGTACGAGCCGGCGCCGATGCTATACCCCAGATTTTGCCGGGCTGAATCAGGCACGTTAAAGATGTCCTGCTGGGCGGACGCCAGCAGCTCGGAACGAGGCTTGGTTCCCTGGGCTGGAATGTATGCGCTCGCCGCCCGGTTGTAGTTGTGGAATGGCGTATCGCGCGTTTCCGCATAGGTATGGCAAACGGCGCAGATGATTCCGCTCTTGCCGGAATCGGTATTGCGATACTGCGGGGCCAGAGTTGCAAAAGCAATGCCCGTGCCATTGTCAGCCGTGGGATTAAAGTTAGGATCGCCGGGGGCATTCTCCAGTTTGTTGTCGTAGCGGATGTTGCGCAGGGGAATATTGTCCACGTAATCGGTGGGCATGTGGCAGCGGGAGCAGAAGAAATCCAGCAATGATCCCGGACGTGAAACTTTGTATTTTTCCGTTCCAATATCAAACGTTGAGGAGCACTCGCCTTGATTGGCAAAAGGATTATGGACGGCCTTGTTAGTGCCGTCGGGAGGCACAGGCGTATCGCACTCGCCATTCGCGGAGGTCGCGCGAGCCAGCGCAAGAAACGCCGCGCGCCACACCGGGTCCCGCCAGGAGTTCGACATCATGGAGCCGTTCCATTCGTCAAAAATCTTCTGATGGCATGTCTGGCACTGTCCCGGGCTGTCTTCCTGTTCCCAGTGGTCATGGAACGGAGGAGCGAACGCCGTGGTTTCCGCAACCACATATGGCGCGGCCTCCGGGAGCCGGTTTGGGATGTCATTCAGCTTGCTCTGGTCTGGCAGATAAAATACCAGCGCGCTACATGCCATTACGGTTGCCGCCAGTGCAGCCAGTTTCAGCGCTTTTCCATTGCCATTAATCATTGCTCTACTCCGCCAAGGTTGCGTTGCACCGGATGATGGTGGACTATCACATGAGCGCTCTCATACGCCAGAATAGGATCGTTCAGGGGAACCACAGACGCCTGATTCAATCCGCGCACAACCACCAGGAACAGCAGAGCGCAACAGCCGGCTGCAATTGCAATTTCAGGAATTCCAAGTTTGGGCGTTGTCCAGACGGTAGGCGCCACCAGCATATACAAATCCAGCCAGTGCCCGAACAGCACCAGGATGCACATTGCACGCAGCACGTTTGTGGTCCGCTTGGCCCGCACGGAGAGCAGCACCGTAAACGGGACCAACCAATTGACAATCAGGTTGAGCGCAAACAGGTATAACCATGGCCCGTTGGTGCGAGACACGTAATGCGTCACTTCGTCCGGAATATTGCCGTACCAGATCAGCAGATACTGGCAAGTCCATATGTATGCCCAGAAGGTGCTGAAGGCGAAAAGCATTTTGCCCAGATCGTGGATCTGGTGGTCAGCGCAATGCTGGGCGCTAAGCGCTCCATGTTTTTTCAAGGCGATGGTGGCCAGCGTGATGGCTGCGATGCCTTGCACGAATGTCCCCGCGAACACATATACGGCATACATGGTGCTGAACCAGCGCGGGTCCATGGACAAGATCCAGTCAAAGGCCGCTATTGTGAGCGTAACGGCAAAGAGCGGGAGAAAAAGCGTGGAATACAGCGTGAGTTTTTTGTGCTGCGCCAATCCGAGTTCGGGATGCTGGTCCTGATGTAGGGAGGCACGGCGAAACAGGCCGGCGAAAATGAGCCACGACGCCAGCACAATAATCATCCGGATAAAGACCCAGGAGGGCTGTAAGTACTGGTTTTTGCCGGCAAATGCAGGCTCATGGGCAAGGCCGCCCGGATGGCTCCAGGGATAGAGCACGCTGCGGCCAAAAAATACTGCGATGATGACCAGCAATGCTCCAACAGGCAAAATGGCGGTGAAAGCTTCAGGAACTCTCCGCAGGCTGGCGGACCAACGCGCGCCGGTAAGGCTCTGCGCGGCCATAAAAAACAAAGCGGATACGCCGACCGTGGCCAGGTAGGAAAAATCGACGAGCAGGTTCGGCCAGGTCCGTTCCGGAGCAAGGATCACGCCCACGATTGCGGTTGCTGCGCCCAGGACAATCAGCACCAGGGCAAGTGCGCGAACGCGTCCGGAAATCTGAATCGTAGCTGCACCGCTCATTTGCTGCCTCCGCTTATGCCTGCTTTGCTGGCCGTACTGCCTGGCCGGTCTCCAAGCCCTTGCAGGACGGCATGAACATAGGTGACAACTTTCCATCGTTCATCCGCGCTGAGTTGGGAAGCATACGAGGGCATCTTGCCGGAACCCAGAGTAACCACATGGAAGATGCGTCCTTGAGGAAACTGCATCAGCCGGTCAGAAACATAGGATGGCGGTGGCGGAATTTTCCCCGCCAGCGGCCCGTCCCCTTTGCCTTGCTCACCGTGGCAGACCTGGCAGTAAGTCAGAAACAATGCTTTACCTTCTTCCAGCGTCTTCTGGGATGCGTGGTACGGATTTTCCAGTTCGCGTCCAGCGCGCGTGGCTTCTTCTTCCCCTGTGCCGTAATGGAAAGGATGGAAGCCTCGCGGAATGGTCCCGGCAACAGGCCGTTGGAGCGTAAGCCCATCACGCGTGACAGGATTAGGAGCAAACGCCTTATAGGCTGGGTCGCGCGCCATGTCCGGCATGTACTCATAAGCACGACGCTCCGAGGAAGCGCCACAGCCGGCCATCACCAGGAGCGCCGCGAAAAAAGTGAGAGCACCGAAAATGTGCTTCATAACTCGGCCTCTTTCTCTTTGACCCGCTCTGCGCCATTCTGCTCCAGCAGCACACGGGCCCGATGGACGTCAAAGCCGCTCTCACGCCGGCGCAGGGCCAGGGCAAACGTGTCATTGGTAACGCCTTCCGCCAGCAACGCCGCTGTTTTTCCGGGATATAAGCGTGCACGGAGAAACAGCGCCGCAACCGTAGCCAGGCCGGAAAGAAGCACGGTCAACTCAAAGCAAATCGGTATAAAAGCGAGAGTGGAATTGTCCGGCTTGCCGCCCACATTCAGCGGCCAGTCAAGCACGCTGGTATAGAACTGAAATGTCAGGGCCAGGGCCAGCGCGCAGAGCCCCACACAGAATGTGACCCATGGCAGTCTGGATCTTTTGACCCCCATCGCCTCATCCAGTCCGTGGAGAGGATAAGGCGCAAAAACGTCATACACCTTGAACCCGGCTTCTCTCACGGCAACCACCGCACGGACCAGCGCGTCTGGATCTGAGAATGTCGCCACCAGGAATGTACTAGACATTGACAGTCACCTTTTCCGGATCGTCAGCACTGAGGGCCATCTTGTGCGCGCCGTGCCCCATGACGCCCTTGATTTCCCACATGGCGATCATGGGAAGAACGCGAATGAATAAAAGAAAACAGGTAAAGAACAAACCAAAGCTGCCCACCAGGACGCCCACATCAACAATCGTGGGATAGAACATGCCCCATCCTGACGGCAGAAACGCCCGGTGCAACGACACAACAATGATCACAAACCGTTCAAACCACATGCCGATGTTCACCATGATGGAGACGATGAACAGAAAGACGACACTGGTGCGGGCCTTGCGCGTCCACAACAACTGCGGAGTAATAACGTTGCACAGCACCATGAGATAGAAGCACCACGCATACGGGCCGGTGGCGCGATTGATGAAGTGATAGCGCTCATATAGATTGCCGCCGTACCACGCGCCGAAAAACTCCGTAAGGTAGGCATAGCTGACAATCATTCCGGTGAGCATGGTCACCTTGGCCATTTTGTCCAGATGGCGCAGCGTGATATAGCGCTGCAGGTTCATGGTGGAGCGCGTGATAATCAGCAGCGTTAAAACCATGCCGAAGCCGGAGTAGATAGCGCCGGCAACAAAGTAGGGTGGAAAGATGGTGGTATGCCAGCCAGGCAAGAGCGAAGTGGCAAAATCCATGCTGACAATGGAATGGACGGAGAGGACCAGAGGCGTGGCTAAGCCAGCCAGGACAAGGCTGACAATTTCATAGCGCGCCCAGGTGCGGTGTGAACCGTTCCATCCCAGACTCAGTGTGCCAAAAATAAACTTTTTGATTTTTCCGGTGGCCCGGTCGCGCAGCGTGGCCAGATCAGGCACCATGCCCAGATACCAGAAGACCAGCGAGATCGTAAGGTATGTGCTGATGGCAAAAACGTCCCACACCAGCGGCGAACGGAAGTTCACCCACAGCGGTCCGCGCTGGTTGGGGAAATACGGAAAGATAAAAAATGCGTCCCACGGGCGGCCCATGTGAATGGCCGGAAACAAACCGGCGCACATGACGGCAAAAATCGTCATCGCTTCTGCCGAGCGGTTGATGGAGGTGCGCCACTGCTGGCGGAACAAAAGCAGAATAGCGGAAATCAATGTGCCTGCATGGCCAATACCGACCCAGAAAACAAAGTTGGTGATATCAAAGGCCCAGCCCACGCTGTTGTTTAATCCCCAGACGCCAATTCCCTTTGCAATCAGGTAGGTCACCATTCCGCCGAGATTGAGCAGCGCCAGAAAAGCGATGCCGAAGCAAATCCACCATCCTTTGCCTGGACGCCCTTCCATCGGCTGCGCAATATCGTCGGTGATCTGCCGGAACGTAGGATTGCCGTCCACCCAAAACGTTGGCGGCAACACTTGAGGCATAACGCCTGAGCCTGTAGCCGGCGCGGTTTTTCCGTTCACTCTGACCGTGGTACTGGTGCTCATCCCTACTCCTTACGTGGTCTCCAGGGGATTACGGACCTTCTTGAGATAGCCCACATTGGGCCGCGTCCCCAGGTCTTCAAGCACCTGGTAGGACCGCCGATTGCGTTGCAGCTGGGAAACACGGCTGTTGGGATCTTTAAGATCGCCGAAAACAATGGCCTGCGTGGGACAGGACTGCTGGCAGGCGGTCTGAATTTCTCCGTCAGCAATCTGGCGGCCGCCCTGCAAGGCCATGTTCTTCGCGAGCTGAATCCGCTGCACGCACAGGCTGCATTTTTCCATCACGCCACGGGAGCGGACCACCACATCCGGGTTCAGCACCATGCGGCCGAGCGGGCTCTCCATGTTGAAATCAAACTTTGGATTGTCCGTGTAGTTGTACCAGTTGAACCGCCGCACCTTGTAAGGACAATTGTTCGCGCAATAGCGCGTGCCGATGCACCGGTTATAGACCTGCTGGTTCAACCCTTCCGAGCTTGTTGTGGTGGCCACCACCGGACACACAGTTTCACAAGGCGCGTTCTGGCAGTGCTGGCACATCATGGGCTGGTGTACGCTCACCGGATCTTCTTCCGGTCCGCTGTAATAACGGTCAATGCGGATCCAGTGCATGATGCGGATACGCTCGATCTGGTCTTTGCCAACAACCGGCACATTGTTCTCCGCCTGGCAGGCCACCACACACGCGGAGCAGCCGGTGCATGAGTTCATGTCAACCGCCATGCCCCAGGCATGCTCGCCATGCAAGCGGTCTTCCCACAGCGTAGGCAGCGCCTCATGACTCTCTGCCGGCTCGTGGTTCAACTCTTCCAGCGTGGTCTCCAGGACGATAGGACGGCCTTCCATGGAAAAATGTGTTTGCGTGGTGGCAAGTTTTTCTGAGCGGCCTGTCTTTTCAAGTGCGACTTTGGCAACGGAGTACCGGCGGCCACCCTGTTCCTGATGCGTCAGTGGAAATGCGTTCACGCCGACATTCTGACCGGCCCGGCCCACCTGCCGCCGTCCGTAGCCAAGCGCAACAGAGACGGTGTGCGGGTCCTGGCCAGGCTGGGTAAATACCGGCAGCTCCAGCTGGCCGCTTTCGGTCTTGAGCCGCCGCACGTCGCCGTCACTCATGCCCAGCTTCTTTAGTAGAGCTGGCGCTACAGCGGCGTAGTTTCCCCAGGTAACCTTGGTGACCGGGTCAGGCAATTCCAGCAGCCAGGGATTGTTGGCATGGCGGCCATCGCGCAGAGGCACGCTTTCATAGAAGTGGACTTCGTAAGAGTCTCCACCCGTATGCGCCTGGGCCGAGCCGGCCATAATGCTGTCCGCAGCTGCCTTTACGTCGCCATGGAATTTAGGCAAAACCGCTGCCGCAGTTTTTGCCGGCAAATCAACCACTCCGCTTTGCAACGACTGGTCCCAGAAATCGTCAAAACTCTTGATCTCTTTTTGTCTGGGGAAGAGGTCCTTCTGCCAGAAAGCACGCAGATATTTGTAGTAATCCGTTTCGTCATGGGCCAGCCATTTGAGCATGCTCTCCTGGGCCGACCGCGTCTCAAACAACGGTGCAATCAGTGGCTGGGCCAGACTGAAGTGTGATTCCACCGGCTCGGCGTCACCCCATGCTTCCAGGAAATGATGATCGGGACAGATGGCGTGCGCCTGCGAGCTGGTCTCATCCCGGCGGTCAGATAAGGAAACGACGAGAGCGGTCTTCTTAAGACCAGCACTGAACTGGTCTGCCTGATGATAGTCATACGCCGGATTGACGCCATGCAGCATCAGCGTATGGACCTCGCCCCGGTTCATCTTGTCGACCAGCTCCGCCATGGATTGGTCATTGACGCTGCGCTGGAGCGACGGATGAGCCAGGTCAACGGTTTTGCCGATATTCCCCAGGGCCGCGTTCAGGGCATTCACCACCGTCTGCACGTGAACGTCATTCACGCCGCTCACCACCAGCGATTCGCCGCGATGCTTCCAGAGTTCGTCGGCTACAGCATCAAGTTTTTTTGCGTCTACCGCGCTGCCGCTTTCAGGAACTTCCCCGGTCCCGGCTTTACGGGCAATCCGGTGAAGCAGCGCTACAGCCACCAGCCCGATCTGTGACGGCGGCACAGCCACGCGAACATCGGCGTTGCTTCCGGTGACGGACATTCCGGACTCAAACTGCACGTGCAATGAAGGCGAGCCCTCCGGCTTGCGGTTCGCTGCATACTGGCGGGCGAATTCCACTGGCGAAAGCCATGTGCCCAGGAAGTCCGCTTCCAGGCCGACAATGACGCGGGCCTTATCGAACGAATAGTGCGGAACCACGGCGTGGCCAAACGAGCTCTCATTGGCCGTGCGTATTGCGCTCAGTGAGACAGCATCGTATTCAACATGGCGGAACCTGGGATAACGGGCATGCCATTCCGCAATGATCGCGCGCGTGGAAGGGCTGGTAACGGTGCCGGAGAGCAGCACAATCTCACGTTTGCCGCCTGCGGCTTCCTGTAATGCCTCGGCAACATGGCGGTCAATCTCTTCCCACTTTGCCGTCTGCCCCTGCCATAATGGGCTGCGCAAACGCTCATCGTCATACAGGGAAAGTACGGTAGCCTGTCCGGTGGCGCATGTGCCTCCACCAAAGATGGCAGACTGCGCATTGCCTTCAATCTTGATGGGACGCCCGTCGCGCTGCTTGACCAGAAGACTGCACGATGAGGCGCAGCCACGGCAGGTGGTGGCATAAAAATTGGCGACCCCCGGAATGATTTGTTCCGAGCCGATCAATAACGGCATGGCATGCTGCACCGGAGCGCGGCATCCGGAGAGGCCGGCTGCGGCCAAGCTGAAGCCCATAAGTGCAAGAAAATCGCGCCGCGTTGCCTCACCCCGTCCGCCAGCGGGAAGGCCACCAGGAAATTCCCCGGTCTGCTTCACGCCGCTCTGCAACTCATCAACGCTCTTCCAGTACGCCGGAGCTGCAGGCGCGCCTATCTGCACGAGGCTTTCCTTCGGGCTCTTGCAAGGGCTCATTGAATTCTCCCAGCTCCTGAAGTCATGTGTATTTCTGTCCAACCTCTACTTAGTAATGGCAACTTGCACAATCCAGGCCGGCCACCGGCTTTTGTTTTTGCGTCAGGCTCAACGCGGCACGCTGAAAATCTCCCACAGCCAGCTTGGCATGCTCGCGATGGCACTGCAGACACCAGCCCATGGTCAACGGAGAGACCTGCTGCACCCGCTCCATATGCTCTACCGGCCCATGGCAGCTTTGGCACTTCACTCCTGAGAGCACATGCTGGCTGTGATTGAAATAAACAAAATCCGGAAGGTTGTGGACCTTCACCCAGGCAATCGGACGCTCCTGCTGCAACGTTTCCTTGAGCTTTTCAATCTCAACCGTCTGCTTCTCAAGAATGCTGTGGCAGTCCATGCATACGCTGGCCGGAGGAATGCCGGCATGGCGGCTGGTGCGCGCGCCGAAATGGCAATAGAGGCACGGTATCTTGTTATCACCGGCGTGGACTTTATGCGGAAATGCAATCGGCTGCTGCGGCCCGTATCCCTGGTGGACGCCAATGCGCGAAAGCTGCCACGCACCCGCACCACCGGCAAGCGCAAGACCCACAAGACCCATAAGAACCAACTGAAAGCGCATGGCTACTAGTCCTCCTCCGGCCAGAGCCAGGACGCAGGATTATGTTTCCGGAACCAGGTTTCGCCCGCGCGCCCCATAGCTCCAAACGGACGGGAAACCATAGCCAGCACCTGATGAATGGCGGCCACCGGGAAGGCAGCAAGCCGGGTCAGAGGAAATACCGCAATCGCGGCCAGCGCGCTGAACACATGCAACCGCACCAGGAACGGCATCTCCGCGACAAAGGCGGCTGCCGGCCTGCCATGCAGAACCGATGAAACATACGGAGCCAGGATGATCGCTCCCCAGGCCGCCCCCCAGCGATGCAGTACCGCCATCAGCACTCCGGAGAGAATGCCGACCAAGATCAGCGCGAAGAAAATGGCATCAGAAATTTCAGTAATGGCCGAACGGTTTTTCCATCCCAGATGACGGCGAACCACGCCCAGAGATTTCAAAAAGACAATCACTCCTGCTGCAAGAGACAAGCCTTCCAACAGGTAGAGCCGGGCTGCGTTGGCATTCCAAGCAATTGCTGTCCGGGGCAGGAAAAGAAGGAGCACATGCTCCGTAAGCAGGACCAGCACAACCATCAGCCAGACCTTGCCGCCGCCAAACAATGACCGGCTTTCTGACATTTCTTCAGCCACGGCATTCATCTGCCGGCGGTACAACAAGTAACGGACGCCCAGACCCACGGCCAATAGCGCAAAGGCAATATATGGCCAGGTGGCAAAGAGAATATCTGCTTTCATCGCGGGCCCCTTTTCTGGTCAACTGCGCCGGGAGAAAATTCTGGATGCTTGTCGCTGCCCACCTTGGCCGTTTGCACAAAAACAGCATTGCCGGCAGCCCGGGGTGATCCGGATTGCTGGCGCAAAGCGACGTCGCGCAGAAACGCCTTCAAAGCAAAACTTTCACGGGTGGTAAGATATCGCCCGTTGGCCCCCGCAATGTCCCAACCGAAGCAGGGGTGCCGCAGGAACTCAGTAAGCGCCCGGTCCTGATAGCGGAAATAAGTCTGGCTAAGATTTGGCCCCAGGTTGCCGCCCATGCCTGCGCCCGGAACCGAATGACATGAACTGCAAGCCTGCGCGCCATATTTCAAAGCGACCTGGCCGACAAATAACTGGCGTCCCGTTTCAATTTCAGCAGGGGTGGCCAGTTCAGCGCTGCGCTCATCGGCTGGCTTGATGTCCGGGCCGCCAATGGCTATGTAATTAAGGATGTCAGTAATTTGCGCATCAGAAAGGTCGGTCCAGTCCGGCATGCGCTGCTGCTTGAATTGCGCGAACAATGACGTGGCCGTGGGATCTCCGGACTTGATGACGAGAGAAGAAGCATGGATGAACTTCAGCAGCCAGTCCCGCTTGCGGCGCTCATTGACGCCTTTAAGATCGGGCCCCACCTTGATTCCCTTGCCATAGGTATGGCAGGCCGTGCAGCGCTTGTTGAATGTGGCCGCAGCTTCCGCAGAAAATTTTGCGCCGCTGTTTTCAGAGTCGTCCTCAGCCCGCGCCCACAGCGCGGAAGCGCCAAGAATACCAGCCAGGAGTGCGACCTGGACCAATCCTCGAACTAACACCATGCGTTTCATAAGTCACCCAAAAAACAAAATGGCTCAGAGAGGCTAGGCTCTCTGAGCCAAATTTCCGTCCGCTCCGGGTCTTCCGGAGGACAGCAATCGGGGCTCGCCCGCTATCAGATTTATTTAGTTAACGTACCAAACCGTAAACTCGCTCAGCGCTTCCGCGTTCTGCAAGTGACAAGTATCCCACTGCGGTCAGCGCAAGCCTTGCGTGAGTCATAGGGACGAACAATCGTTTTTCGCCGCGTCGTTCTTGGGTGATACCGCGAAAAAATGAAATGGCCCAGAGAGACTGCTCTCCCTGAGCCAAATTTCTGTCAGGCCGATTCATGATCGGAACGAAATCAGGGCTCACCAAACTATGACCAAGTTTTTATATCTCAAAAGGTAAAAATTTGTCAATGTAATCTCCAGAGGCGCTCTTACTTTAGCCCACTGGCCATGGTCTGCTAGGCACACACAGGTTCGACAATTCGTCGCCCCGCCGCGGACGTGGATTTTTGCCTACACAGAGGTACATGCAGTTACCGTTCTTTACCGCCTGAACCGGCGCGAAAAATTTTCTTCCGGACAGATTCAGGTGGTCCTGGCGCACAATGAAGGGAACACCGCTTTCTACATCGACCGCGCTTCAGCGTTTGTTGATCATGCAACGGGAAGGTTTGAATTTTCGTGGAGTCGCCCCCGCTCATATCTTCACTTATCGCCTCGCAACTGGTGGGCGGGCTGGGCGGACGGGTGCCAGTGGAGGATAATTGCGACGGCCCTGGCAGAAGATACCGTCCTTGTAATGTAGTGACTTTATAAGCGCTCTAAACACAAATGCACAGGCGCTGTGACATTTCAACAAATTGCCATCAAAGATCAGCCGGGCCCGCCCTCCCAGGATCCATTCGCGCTCCACTTTGCCGGGAAGACATTTTTACTTCCTCGA
>DAHUXF010000229.1 GCA_027307295.1 Acidobacteriaceae bacterium | reverse complement strand
CACTCCGGCCAGAGTGATCTCGGTCCTGTTCCAGTTGATGGTCTGTGCGGCGATCTTCTTGTGCGTGTCCGTGGTCAGGATGGCATTGGCGAACAGGTCAAACGCTTCGTCGCCGGCGGAGGCGGAATCTACAAGAGCCGGAAGCGCATTGTGGATTTTGTCCACCGGCAAGGGGACGCCAATGATCCCGGTGGATGAAGGGAAGATCTGGTGCGAACGGGCCTTGAGTTGTTTGGCGAGTCCGGCGCAGACGGCCTGCGCAGCTTTCAATCCCGGTTTGCCGGTGGCGCAGTTGGCGTTGCCGGCATTGACGATCACGGCGCGCATCAATCCTTGTCCCCGGCGCAGGTGTTCGCGTCCCACGGTAATCGGCGCGGCCACAATCTGGTTGCGGGTAAACATGGCTGCGGCGGAAGCTCCGTCCGGGGCCAATGCCAGCGCCAGGTCAGGCTTTCCGCTGGCTTTGATTCCAGCGGCGCAGGCAGAGAACAGAAATCCCAGAGGCGGACGTGCGCTCACGCTTCCAGCCTCACCAGCGGGATGAGGATTTGCGCATCGCGTGGACCCATGTTCTGCGGGATTGTACCGCGCACCATGGCAATTTCATCACAAGCGTGGAGATTGGGGCAGTGCACACAGTCCTTATAGATCTTGTCAGGCAGCTCTTCCCGGGGTGCTGTCGCGAATCCCATATGCGAGAAGAAATCAGGAATGCGCGTGAACAGGCACACACAGGTTACGCGATGATGTTCGGCTTCGTCCAGCAGGGCTTCTACCAGTTTGCGTCCTGCGCCGCTGCCCTTGGCTGCGGGGACCACAGCGATGGTGCGGATCTCGGCCAGATGCATGCCATAAAGATGCAGAGCGCCGCAGCCAATAATCTGGCCGTCATCTTCCGCCACCACAAAATCGCGCACATTTTCACTGAGCTCGGACAGGGTGCGCGGCAGAAGTGTTCCCACCTCAGAGTAGGGCTGGATAATGGCGTGAATACGCTCCACGTCTGGCAGGAACGCTTTACGCGTGCGTACCATGGGCCTCCTGCATGGTGGCCAGCTTTTCCCGCGCGACCTTCAGCGCCTGCTGCACGTGATGCGGCGCAGTGCCGCCGGGAACATCATGGCACGCGAGCACTGCCTGCATCTTGAGGTGCTCGTAGATGTCCAACTCAAATGCCGGGCTGAATTCATGCAGCTCATGGAGCGCAAGCTGCTCCAATTCGCATTCCAGTGCTATACATTTCTGCACTGCCTGCGCCACGGCTTCATGGGCCTGGCGGAAGGGCACGCCGCGCCGGGCCAGATATGTGGCGGCAGCCATGGCGTTCATGAATCCACTCTCACAGGCAGACTGCATGCGTTCCCGGTTGAACGTTACCTGGCGCATAAAGCCGGCGGCAATCTTCAGGCAGTGGCCCGCCGTGGAAGCGGCTTCGAAAAGCGGCTCCTGCAACTCCTGCAAGTCTTTGTTGTATGCCAGCGGCAATCCTTTGACAGCGGTGAGTAATGCCACTTGATTGCCGAATGTCCGGGCGGCCTTTCCGCGAATCAGTTCCAGCGAGTCAGGGTTCTGCTTTTGCGGCATGGCGCTGCTGCCCGTGGAATAGGCCTGCGGCAATGTGATGAAGCCGTATTCCTGTGTGGCAAAAAGAATGAACTCTTCTGCCCATCGGCTGAGATGAATACCCAGCAGTGACACGGTGTTGACGAACTCAATGGCAAAGTCGCGGTCGCTGGTAGCGTCCATGCTGTTGGCCGTGGGACGGGCAAATCCCAACGCATGGCTCACCAGTTCGCGGTCCAGCGGCAGCGTGGCCCCGGCAACCGCGCCTGAGCCAAGCGGACATTCATTGGCGCGTTCCCGGCAGTCCAGCAGGCGTTCTCCATCGCGCCAGAACATTTCAAAGTACGCCAGCAGCCAGTGTGCCGTAAGCACCGGCTCCGCCCGCTGAAGATGCGTGTACGCAGGCATCACGGACGTCTTGACCTCTTCCGCGCGCTCCAGCAGGGCATCAAGAAGATCGGCCAAAAGGCTGCGCAGATGGTCAATAGTGTCGCGGATGAACAGGCGCAGGTCGGTTGCGATCTGTTCATTGCGGCTCCGTCCGCTATGCAGCTTCTTGCCAGTCTCGCCAATCAGCGCGACCAGCTTTTTTTCCACAAAGTGATGGACATCTTCTGCCTCCGGGTCATGGAAGAAGTCCGCCACATGCCCGCTGGACTTGTTGATCTCCTCCAGCGCTGCGTTGATCTGGGCGAACTCCGACTGAGTGATGATGCCTGCGGCCTGCAACGCCTGCGCGTGGGCCTGACTGGCCGCAATTTCATAGCGCAGCAGCTTATAGTCAAAGGGAAACGACCGCTGCCATTCCTCAAAATGGGAATCCAGAGGTTCCCGGAACCGGCCAGACCACATCTTCACTTCACGATCTCCTCGGCCTTAAAGCCAGCATTGTGGCTGCTCTTACGCTGCTTCAGCCGCGCCAGTGAGCGCGCCGGCAGGCCCAGGATGCGTATGAATCCTTCCGCATCTTTCTGGTTGTAGCTCTCGCTCATGGTGAATGATGAGAGGTCCGTGCGGTAGAGCGAGAATTCTGACTCGCGTCCGCCTATCGAGATATTGCCCTTGTAGAGATTAAGCGTCACCGTGCCGGTGACCTCGCTTTGCGTCTGCTCCACAAATGCGTCCAGGGCCTCGCGCAGCGGCGTAAACCACAGCCCGTAATAAACGATCTCCGCGTACTTCAGCGCGATCAACTGCTTGAAGTGCATCAACTCGCGCTCCAGGCAAAGCGCTTCCAGTTCGCGATGGGCTGTGAGAAGCAGCGTTCCGCCGGGCGTTTCATAACAGCCTCGTGATTTGATTCCGACAAAGCGGTTCTCTACCAGATCAATGCGTCCAATGGCGTTGCGCCCGCCGATTTCATTCAGCAGTTCCACCAGAGACACGGGATCAAGCTTCTGTCCATTCACGGAAACCGGCGTGCCTGCCGCATAACCGATAACGACCGTTTCTTCGCGGTCCGGAGCTTCCTGCGGAGAGCGCGTCATCTGCCATGTGGAATCGAAAGGCGCATTGGCTGGATCTTCCAGTTCACCGCCTTCATGGCTCAGGTGCCAGATGTTGCGGTCACGGCTATGGATTTTTTCCCGGCTGGCTGTAACGGAAATCCCGCGCTTCTCGGCATAGTCCAGGCAGTCCTCGCGGGACTTCAGCGTCCACTCCCGCCAGGGCGCAATTACTTTCAGCTCCGGAGCCAGCGCCTGGAATGCATGTTCAAAGCGTACCTGGTCATTGCCTTTGCCGGTGCATCCATGGGCCAGCGCGGTGGCGTTCTCACTCAACGCAACTTCCACCTGATGCTTGGCGATCACAGGGCGGGCCAGCGATGTGCCAAGAAGATATTTGTGCTCATAGACGGCCCCGGCGCGCAGAGCAGGAAAGACATACTCGCGCAGAAATTCTTCGCGCAGGTCTTTTACAATCACTTTGTCTGCGCCGGTTTTATGGGCTTTTTCCACCACGGCGTCAATATCATCGCCCTGGCCTACGTCTGCGATCATGGCGATTACGTCACAATTGTAGTTTTCCTTCAGCCAGGGAATGATGATGGAGGTATCAAGCCCTCCGGAATAAGCCAGTACAACTTTCTCACGCATGATTGCTCCTTGGGGGCGAGGTGCGCATGCCGCTGCCCAACAATAAAAGTAAGATTGCTTTCTGGATATGCATACGGTTCTCCGCTTGGTCGAAAACAATGGACCGTGGAGAATCAATCACGCTGGCGGTGACCTCTTCGCCGCGATGCGCAGGCAGGCAATGCATAAAGACGGCATGCGGCGCGGCATGGGAGAACAACTGCTCGTTGACCTGATACGGAGTAAAGATTGCGGTCCGTGCCGCCGCTTCAGCTTCCTGTCCCATGCTGGTCCATACATCGGTATAAATGGCGTTGGCCCCGGTAACGGCCTTCACGGCGTCATGCGTAATCTCAATGAACGCGCCGGTGGTGCGTCCAATCCGCTTGGCAGTGGCAACAATTTCCGCATCTGGCGCATAGCCTTCCGGAGTAGCAATGGAGATGCTTGTCCCCAGGGCCGCCGCAGCCAGCATCAATGAATGCGCCACATTGTTGCCGTCTCCCACGTAAGCCATGTGTATCTGGCTCAGGTCGCCGAACTTTTCTTCCAGGGTAAAGAAATCAGCAAAAGCCTGGCAGGGATGCTCAAGATCGCTCAAGGCATTAATGACGGGAATGCATGTGTGATGTGCCATTTCAACAATCGTGCTGTGCGCGAAAGTGCGAAGCACCACGGCATCCACCCAGCGCTCCACGTTGCGCGCAATGTCGCGGACAGGTTCCCGCTCGCCCAGAAGGGAGCGCGTCTGGTCCATAAACAAGGACGTTCCGCCCAGGCTGGCCATGCCCGCTTCAAAGGTCAGACGCGTGCGCAGAGAGGCTTTTTCAAAGAACAAAACCAGCTGCTTGCCCGCCAGGGCCCCGCGAAAATCGGCCGGGCGATGCTTGATGATGTGCGACAGCTCAAACAGTGACTTGGTTTCTTCCGGCGAGAAGTCCTGCGCGGAGACCAGATCGCGGCACACAACCGGCGTCTGCTCCACGGGCGCTTTCAAGGCGGTGAGGTCATACATCCTGGCTGGCATCATGGTTATTTGCTCCTCCGGGTTGACGCGCCGGCTACGGCCACAGTGTTTTTGTCTTTTTCCAGTGCAAGATCAAGCTGGCGGATAGCAGTGTCGATGTGTTGTTTCTTGATGATGAAAGGCGGTAAAAACCGCAGCACGGTTTCATCCGTCCGATTCAGGATGGTGCCCTGCTTCAGCATCTGTTGAAAGACGGCTTTGGCGAGATCGGCAGACTCAAGTTCCATGCCGATCATCAGGCCCACGCCGCGAACCTCGCGGACCGCCGAATGCTTCTTCTGCAATTTCTGCAGCTGGTCCATGAAGTAGCTGCCGGTCTTCTGCACGTGGCCCAGCATCTTTTCTTTTTCCAGGATGGCCACCAGTTGCAGCGCCACGGCGCAGGCCAGCGGGCCTCCGCCGAACGTGGTGCCGTGCTGTCCCGGCGAAATCGCCGTGGCAAATTCTTCATTCGCGATGAATGCCCCCAGCGGCAAACCCGCGGCAATCGGTTTGGCAA
>DAHUXF010000228.1 GCA_027307295.1 Acidobacteriaceae bacterium | reverse complement strand
AACTGGTCCAGATTAACGATAAGCCGCTTACTGAGAAAGAACAGAAAAAGGAAGACGAGAAACTGGAGAAGTTTCTTGCCAAACACCGCGATGAAAGCCCCGGACAACGCGAGAAACGCCTGCAGAAACAGAAAAAGGAACGCGAGGAAGGCCGGGCATTTGTCCATGATGTGGTAAATGCATATGATTTCCGCCTGGTGGGGAATGATCAGGTTTCCGGAGAAGACACCTGGGTGATCGAGGCGGTCCCACGCCAAGACTTCAAACCCACACAGCCGCACGCTGACATCCTGAAGAAGATCAAGGGCCGCATCTGGATCGAGAAGAAGGACTACAACTGGGCCAAAGTGGAAGCCGAAGCCACAGACACCATCTCTTTCGGGTTCTTTCTTTTCCGCATACATCCAGGTTCGCGCTTTGTCCTGGAAACGGCGCACATCAACAATGAGCTATGGGCCTTACACCGCCTGTACATTAACGGCAGCGCGCGTATCGCGCTGCTCAAGAATGAAACCGCCGAACAGGAAGATGTCTTTTCCAATTACAAAAAATTCAGCAGCACGGTAACAATTCTGCCGGGCGTGAAAGAAATACCTCCCAGGTAAATCCGGCCAGGGGGTTGAAAATCCACTCCACACATTTTTTCTTTTTAGATCGCCTGGGCACGCGCCAGCGCTGCTGCCCAGGGCAAGGCCTGAAGATCGGCCGCCGATTCCGCCCCTCCGTTCATTCCCAGCAGCTTTTGCAGGGCGCTTGATTTCGCCGTAAGCACATCCTGCAGCGGGCAGCCGAGTAGGGTTGAGCACTCGCGGGGCGAATAGCCTTCCAGTACCGCCATGACAAAAACAAAACGTTCTAATATCGGCCATGCCGCCACGGCGGCAACTACGGGATGCTCATTGGTCCCCGCAGTGCGCTTTTCTTCAACCGTGCGCTGCGGCGCTAATGGATCCATCATTTTGATGGCATTGCGGATGATCGACCGCTTGCTCCATGCGCGCGCCCATTGCTTGAAGACAGGGTTTCCATGGATGCTCTCGTCCAATCCCGCAACAAAGCACGCTTCCGCCCGTTCCGTGTCTGCGGTGAGCAAATAAGCGAGTTGATGCAGACCGGCCATATCTTCTGTGAAAATCTTCTGGAAGTCACGGCAGGTTGCGTATTCTGTGGCTCGTCCCTGGTCTTTGTCTTTTTTACGAAAAATTTGCATGAACAATGTCCCATTGAAAGTACGAAACTTACCGGCCAACCGGTTTCAAAAACACACTATTTATTGCTGACGCGCCCGGGAGCGATTGATGAACTGCTGACCTTATTTTCCTGGACTACTCTGGTCTTAAGAGTGGTACGTCTTAAAGTCTTCAGCACTCGCTCAACACTCTTTAGACGTTTGACGTTACTGGTTAGTGACAAAATCTTGATCGGCGTTGCAAAAAATTTTGTTCAGCGCCGAACTGGGCAGAAAATTTCACATTAAGGGCAAAATAAGCGGAGTACCCTCGATACGCAAGCTGAGAAAGCAAACTTCCATGATGCTAAAGCGATTTTAGGATTAGCGTAGTCTTTCTCAAAATTCGTCTTCCCGATGGCCGTTAAGCGAGCGAGCGCCGTCATCAGCGCGCGAGTAGGCCAGAGGGACCTTGTGCTTCCGTTCGACGGTCTACGGCAATCATAAACCGCTATAGGGCAGAAAAAAATACTGCTCCGGCGGGTTAAAATTCCAGTAGAATTGCGTTGTAGACTGCAATAAAGAATTCTACATAGGGTCGAAAAACAAGGCATGGACACTGCGGTAAGAATCTCCCACACCTCGGCGCTGATCCTGCAGACCGTCAGCTCGGGCTATATCTATGGTTTTGACATCATGGAGGTAACCGGCCTGCCCAGTGGCACCATTTATCCTGCGCTGCGCCGTCTGGAAAAGGACGATCTGCTGCGCGGCAACTGGGAAGACAAGAAAAGCGCGACCCGCCAGGACCGGCCGCCGCGCCGTTATTACAAGCTCACGCGCCTGGGTAAAGACGCATTGGCCGGGGCCGTGGAGAGATATCCTTTGCTGGCCCGGCTGGCTCTGGAAGAAAAAACCATGCGCCGGTAAAAAGAGAGTGTTGTTGTGCAGGCTCATCTACCAATCCGCGGCTTGATCTGGCAATGCACTCTGCTGCTGCGCACCGCAAGCCTTCTGGTTCCGGCGGCGCAACGCGCAGAGTGGTACAAGGAATGGCACGCTGAAGTCTGGCATTGGCTCCATTTCCTGTCTGAATCCGGACGCCTGAACCAGCAGACCACGCTGGACCTTCTGCGCCACTGCTGGGGCGCGTTCCCTGACGCAGCCTGGCACCGCTTTAACCAAAAAAAAGTTTTACGGGCCTGGTATGAAGTTCCGCGCAGCGCGCGTTTCTGCCTGGGCATGTGCCTGTCCCTGCTGCTGGTGGTGGTCCTGCTGACCGGGTTGGCTCCCACGATCCGCTCCAGCTTTCGGCCTCTGCCTTTCCGGCAGGCTGACCGGCTGGCTTGTCTCTCTCTGCACGGCAGCTTTTCTCAGTTGAGCGAATACTCCCTTTTTCACGATGCGGCAAACTGGTCGCAATGGGCCAGGAGCACGGAGATGGTGGCCGCGTATTCCTGGCGTCCTGTGGCCCTTATTCTTCCGGACGACGTGGTCCGGGACATCAGCGCACGGGTCTCTCCCAACTTTTTTCAGCTGCTGGGCAACGGGGCTGCTCTGGGACGCGTGTTTGCGCCCGGCGACGAAACCTCCTGCGCGGGATGCGTTGTGATTACGCATCGTCTGTGGCAATCTCAATTTCACTCAGACCGTGAAATCATCGGCAAGACCATTTCTCTGGATGGCCGGCCCGCCACCGTGCTGGGAGTGCTGCCGGAAAACTTCGTCTTCATCTTCCCGGAAGTCTCAATCTGGATGCTGCCGGGCGAGGGTGCTTCGGCTACCAATCCCGCGCACCGCGCCGGCGCTGTTTTACGTATGGGACAGCACGTAAGTCTGCCGCAGACGGCAGAGGAGTTCCGGCGTTTTGCCCGCAACGCAGGCTACCCTGAGCCGCAAATGGATACGTTCGTCTCGCGCGCCCGCCAGGGCACCCGGCTTTATCTGTTTTTTTGCGCGCTGTCTTTACTGGGCGCAATCGCGTTGGGCAGCAGCCGCTTGGGCGGAGCCAAGACGCGCAAACTCACGCTCAGCCTGCACGATAGTTTTCACTGGTGGGGATTCTTTCTCCTGAAAACCGTGCTTCTGCTGGCGCTGTGCTTTGTGGCTTCACTGGAGTTTCCCAGCCGCGTCTCCATCATTCTCTCAGGTTCAGTGCATCCGCTGGCCGGGCCATTTTCTACCTGGCTCTTTCTGGTAATGGCCATGATTGCCCTTTCCTGGTCGCTTTATGATCAAGGCCGGCGCTGCCGCTTGTGCCTGAAGCGCCTGGGCCATGCTGCTTCCGTGGGAACACCCAGCTATCTGCTGCTGGAGTGGTGGGGAACGGAACTGGTCTGCTCAGATGGCCATGGCCTGCTCCACGTCCCGGAAATGCGATCGAGCTGGCAGGAGTTTGACCAATGGGTCTCACTGGACGAATCCTGGAAGCCGCTCTTTGAGAACGAAGAACCTGTCCACACGCCTTAGAGTTATCGCATCCGCATCCATTTTGCCTAGACTACGACCAACATGGGGCACAGCCGCCCCCGGCTGTGGCTTTTGTTTTGATCTCTCACCGGCGAGGGCGCCGGTGCCACATGAGCATGGGTGCCACATGGGCGTCGAAATCGTACAAATCAGATTGGGCCACGATAGCGGCGCAGGCGGACCGTTATGGCAATGAATCCTGCCGCAATGGCCAGGCCGATCCACAAGCCAGGCTCGCTGAAGAATTTCCCTGGAGTAAGTGCCATCACCGTCTCCATCATGGAGCTGCCCGGAGGCGCGGAAACCTCAGGTCCCGCCAGCCGATTTTCCAGCATGGCAAGGAAATGCGTGCTGTTGAACGCAAGCTTCTCGACTCCGCAGATCACAAAGGGCGGCAAAACGGCCCATATGAATGGCGCGCGTGGAGCCGCCGCTGAAACAACGAATAACCAGCCGTAGAGAGGCGCGTACCAAAGCCCATGTACGGTGAGCATGTGATAGAAAAGCTCAATGGAGACCCGTACGAACGACTCTTGGGTCCACAGGGCCATAATATTTGCACCACTGCCCAGCAGTAAGGCGCTGCCCAGCAGCAGCATAAGGAACTGCGCAACCACGGTGATGGCCAGGGAGAGCATCGGGATAACAATCAACGGAATGCTCAACTTGGAGAGTACGGCCGTAAGATCGGAAACCGGCTGCGACTTCCAGAAAAGAATGCTGCGATCGCGGCGCTCGCCGTATAACGCATCAAGAGAGTAAAAAACTCCAACGATAAGAGCTACCCCCATGATCAAGGCCGCCGAGAGCTCGTACGGAATGGTGAGCAGCTCGCGCTGCTTCGCCAGGTCGCCAGGCCATGCGCCGTGCATGCGATGGCGCAAAATACTGAGGTCGTCAGGCCATACGCCGTGCATGCGATAGCGCAAAACGAGGATGTTGATTGCGAAGCTTACGACAAAGAAAGCGGCCACAGCAAGCGGCGCTTTATAAATCAGGCGGTTCTCCCATAATTCACGGCGCAGCGACCAGTAGAAAGGCCGGGCTGCGGAGATCGTGGCGGGCGCCGCGTTCTGCGAACCAAGCGGGGACCCATGCATGGCGTTCGATGAAGTATTCATAAAGCTGCTCCTTTGGCCTCGCCGGCGTGATCGCCCACCACAGCCATGAACAGGTCCGCGATGCCGGGAGTGCGCAACTCGCCAAGCGCGGCCAGTTGCTGGCGGTCAACACGCTCGAACAGCAGAATGCTGCGCCCGAGCGCCTGGCGCTCGTGAATCGGCTTGAGCGCACGGGCTGCCGCAAGCTGGTGGGGATGCACCGTCAGTTCCAGATAGCGCGACTCGAATTCCTCCATGCTGCACTCAAAAACAATGCGGCCGCGATCGATGAACATGACATCGGTGAGGACGTTCTGGATCTCGTCCACCTGATGCGTGGTCATCAGGATGGTGCGATGTTCGTTTTTCAGCTCCTCCAAAAGCGAGTGAATTTCAACCCGAACTTGCGGATCGAGCCCTGTTGTGGGTTCATCCAGAAAA
>DAHUXF010000227.1 GCA_027307295.1 Acidobacteriaceae bacterium | reverse complement strand
TGGTGATGGCCGTAAGCACGGCGTTGGCCGCCGACGTTCCCAAGAACCACGCATAGCCTGCCGCGCCTTTGACTGCGGTGACCGTGGCCGTGATGGTGCCATTGCCGCCGTTGCTGATGGGCGCCGACGCCAGGCTCACGTTGCTGGAACCGCCGCCGAAGGTGGCGCTGGAGCCATCTTTATTCGTGCGTGTGACCACGGTGGGCAGGCCCGCTGCGACAGAAGCATTGGCCAGTCCACGCGGTGTAAGCGCAACTACAAAGCACACCAGGTTGACGGTGTTGGGGAACGAACCGCCCGTGCTGGCCGCGATGCTTGGAGTGGGTGGAACTCCCAGCGCCAGCGATGCATTGCCTTGCAGGATCAAGTTCTCTTCACCGATCATGACGGCGCGCAGCAGTGACTCAACCACGGTGGCTTTGTTATCGAACTCCAGGCCGCCGGACCACACCGCTTCCCAGTCAATGGAGGATTCCAGTCCAATGCCGGCATACGATGCGACATAGTCTTGTTCAGTGATCTGCATTTCACCGGAGCGCTGCCCAGGTTGCAGACCCATATCGAGGTTGGTGGTGTTCACGCCGGTCACGGCCTTCCAGCGCGTGGCCAGGTCTCCGCGATCGCTCAGTTCACGCGGCAGTTTGTTCCGCAGCGGCGTCAGCACCGGATACAGTTGCAGCGCCGGGCCGCGCAGATCAAATGCGTTCAGGTTGGTGGATTGGCTGATGGTGGTCTTTTGCAGACCGCCAATATCGGCCTTGCTCAGCAGGTCCAGTGTTTGCTGGCTCAATTCGGAAAACATGGGTATGACAGTCCGTTTCTCCCGCCGGGGAAAAAGAAATTTGTATACAACTGGAAGTGGATGCGCCGGAAAATACGACCACAAAGATGAACCACAAAGGACACGAAGGAACACAAAGGAAGGACTCAATCACAGAGGACCCAGAGAAGCACAGAGGAAGGCCAAACAAAATAGAGAGCCCAGCAAATACTTTTACCAAGCGCAAATTAGCCCTTCTTACGTGCTCCCTTGTAACGTTGTGGTAAATGTTTTCCGGGTCCTTCTCTGTGTCTCTCTGTGCCCTCTGTGGTTACGGTTTTTTCTTTATGTTCCTTCGTGTCCTTTGTGGTTAGGCCCGCGTGAGTATACGTTTACCGCAGATAGATCGATGCCGGCAGCGGCTTCTGCAATACCGACTTCAGCAGTTCATGCGCTGTTGGCGGCTGCGTTGCGTGGGCTGTGCGGCTGGAGCCGTCATGCTCTTTGGTTACGGAGACAGCAGGCGGGGCGGTGCGCGCCACGCGCGCAGCGGCGGACTGCGGGTCCACGAGTTTTTCCAGCAGGCCCACCAGATTGGTCAGCGACTTCTGGATCTCCTGATTGTTTTGTTCCATCTGCGTGCGCAGAGAAGTTACGCTTGTTTCCACCGCGGCGATTTTTGAGAGCGCAGAGGCGGAATCAGCATGGGCCTTTTCCAATTGTATTTTTTCGGTTGCATCCAACATGGTTTGCTCTCCATGGTTAATTTCCGGCTGGGTTGCAGCCGAATCTTTGTGAACGTGGGCATGGACCATTGTCTCTGCGCCGCCATCGTCTTTCTTAAGCGCGTAGAGATGTTCCAGAGCGTCTGACGCTGCCTTGGCCATGACGCCAACGTACTTTTCAATCTCGGCGTGATGGGCTTTCGTCTCCGCGGAGTGGCGCGCGCCAATCTTGCTTATGCCGGTTGCGCTCGCTCCTGCTTCGTTTACGCCTGTCTTGCTTATGCCACTCTTGTTCACGCTGGTGTTGCTTGCCGCAAACTTTCGAACTTCCACCTGGCCGTCCGCTTTCACGGCGGTAAAGTGTGCGCCGGGCACAGATGGATTGTCCACCACGCTGATCTCCGCTGGATTGGCGGTGAAGCGCATATATTGGCCATCTTTCCACGCCTTGACGTACGCGCCGCCGATGGAGAAGCCCGTGTACACGCCTTCACGGCATTTCTGCCAGGCCGTGTCATCAATGATCTTTGCGCCCACGCGGACTTCTTTTTCCTGGTCGACGAAATCAATGGCAATGAGCTTGCCCACGGCGGAGGGCTCATGCATCTCGCGCACGTTGCCCAGGCTGCGGCCATCGGTGGCTTTGGAAATTTCATCCGACCACGCTTTAAAGTAAGGCTTGGAGCTTTCGTAGTCGAGGATCTCGCCTTCTTTGTCCACCATCTCAGCGGTGGCCACGCCCCATACCTCGCGACGGGCCTCGTCGACTTTGGCCAGCCGCGCAAATAGAGTTAATGATTTCATTGGGTGCTCCTGAAAGTTTGTGTGGAACGCGATTGAACTAGCGTCTCTTTAACAGGGCCAAAAAGCCCTTCATTTATGCCTGATGGCCGGCTTGGGTTAATTTCTGGCCATGACATCTGATTTCACATTAGGATCGTCTGCGATGTATTCGGCAGCGATCCATGTCAAGCATTACGATGTTCCAGTTCTGCGCCAGCAGGACGGTTCGTAGTAGCCCGCCGTTTTAACGGCGGGAAACCGTAGCCAGACAACAGAGTCCCCTTCTTAGGGGACGACTGATGCTTTGCTTTTTCCGTCCATTGTGTTGCGATTCTTAAGAATCGCTGGTGTTCAGCCGTCCCCTGACGGGGACTAATTTAAATATTTGCTCTGATACCCGCCGTTGAAACGGCGGGCCCGCTGACGCGGGACTGAACTATCGCGATGAATACCGCAATGATTTATGCAAATAGTTCTTACTAGATCGCCGCTATAAACGGTTCTTCCATTACGTTCCTTCACGGCCTTTGCGGTGAATTCCTTTTCCGCATCCTCTATGCTTGTATGCGTCTATGGTTGAGTTGTTGCTGGGCTTCCTTTGTGCTCCTTTGTGTCCTCTGTGGTGGAGGGGTTCCCTTCCACCGGAGCCAGGCCCGCTGAGGTAATCACCGCGTTGTTTACGCCGATAGCTTTCTTGCCCAGCGCGTCGCGCACTTCATCAATCGAAAGCACGCCGCAGCTCACATAAATCTTGTCAATCTCGGCCTGCACCATCGGATCGGTGGAAGTGGAAGCTGTCTGCCAGGCAAACTCCACATCGTCATAACCAAAATATTTTCTGACAATCAGGTCCATCAGCCCTTTTACCCATTGCAGAATCGGCATCAGGCCCTCGGCTGCGGCCTGCTCCACTGACACCTCTGCCGTGGCCCGGTTCATCATGGAGATAAACTGCTGCGGGCTCAACCCGTAGGCATACGCGATCACGCGCACCACCCACTCGTCCAGCGGGTCGGTGAGTTTAGGGTCGCGCGTGAAATCAATCTTTCCGCAGTTGGGGATAAACGTGATCCGCCGGCGGCGGCCCAGGTTCTCCGTGCCGCTCAGCGCGGCGTCAAACCAGTTTTGAAATTCCGCGATCTGGTCAGAATTCCATGTGTCGGGCACTTGCGCAATGGCTTCCGGCACGTTGCCTTCCGTGTAGTACCCCAGCAGATGCATCTGCCGGCGCAGACCAATGTTGATGGTCATAATGATCTGCTCTACCGGCGAGTATCCAAAAAATTTGTGCACGCGCAGATTGCGCGGTTTGTAAATCAACTGGTCGCGCGTGAAGTTGACTGAGGGCAGGCCTTTGATGATCTGCTGATACGCCACGTCCGGCGGAGCCGGTGAGCGGCCATCCACGCCGATCTTGCGTGCAATGGTCGCGCCATCCACCACTTCCAGCGCAAACGGTTTGCCTGGACGCTTGAGCAGCGTGCCGCTGGCATCGGCCACCGGACATACCGTTGCCGCATCCAGCACCAGCATGTCTTCCAGCAGCATGCGCAGCCAATCTGTATACTCATGCTCCTGGTCAGGAGACTGGAAGAAGCGCGTCAGTTCCTGTATGCGCTCATCGTCATGGTTTTTTTTGCGATACCAGTCCGCGCTGTCCGCTGCCTGCTTCTTCAGCCGGAATTCCCACGGCACGGTGATGACCGAATCCTTGCACTTCTCGATGAAGAGCCGCAGGATGTCCAGCGCGTCCGCCAGGCCGCGGAGTTGCTCAAAGCTTACCGCTTCCTGATTGCGCGGCTGGATCTGAATGTTGTAGCTGACCGGATAATCAAAGGCGCGCAGCCGCGTGCCTTCCGGCGCGCTGACAGGTTGCGGCTGGTCCGGGCCAAACCAGTAATTGAGACGGTTGGCCAGTGAGCGTCCAGCGCGCGCGATGATGCCCGGCACAACTTGCTTCCCGCCGGAAGGACTGGCCTTGTGTATCATGCCATCCCCACTTTCACGCCCATCATGGCGCTGGTTTCACAGATAAATTCAATCACCATATTTTGCCGGTAGGCTTTCTGCATGGCTTCATCCTGTATGTGCATGGCTTCATGCCAGCGGCACTGGCCCGTGGCGTCAAAGATGTATTTGCCGATCCAGTTCATAGGGAGAGCCTTTCAGGGAGGATCAGTGTTGATCCGTGTAAATCAGCGGTAAAAGTCCACACACTCCGCGCACAGCTTCATGCGCTGATCGTCGTCAGAAGACAACGGCGCGTGGCACTCCGCACAGCGAGGAATCCCCACGCGCCCTTGTATATCGTGCATTGCTGGCTCTCAGGTTCTAGAAGTCAGCGCTGGCGATAATGTTGCCCGTCCCGCCGCCGCCCTGGAGCGTCGCCGAGAGGCCCACCGTCTGCGTGACAGTTGTGGTAATGCTGATGGCGTTGGGCGTATGCGTTGTTCCCGGAGCAATGCCGGCTGCCGCTGCCGGCGCCGCCGCCGCCGCAACTTTGAACGATCCGGCGCTTACGGTGACGGAGGGAGCCTTGAGCAACTGGACCGGCGTGGCCAGATAAAACACCTGCGCGTTGGCCGCAGCCACTGCTCCGCCCACGCCAACGATCACGCCGTTGGCCGGCTCCGGAATCACCCAGCAGTAGCGCTGGCAAATTTCCAGTTCCACCTGCGCGTCACGGCGTTCAAAGTCGCTGGCCACTGACCCGGCTTCAAGCTGCAGGCCCATGAAGGAAATGGAATCGTCTGCACCGGCTGTGCCAGTAGGCGTAAAGCTCAGCAAAACGCCAAGCTGTGTGCAGTTCACCGGCACCACTCCGGTAAAGCTGTAACGCACCATGCCTGCCGTGAGTTGCTGTGTGGCGTTGATGACGTTGGCTTGTCCGGTCCATGTGGCCGCCACCAGATTGGCCGCGCTCTGATTGTTGCCTGTGCCGGAG
>DAHUXF010000226.1 GCA_027307295.1 Acidobacteriaceae bacterium | reverse complement strand
CTGTTCTGGATTGGCAACCAAGGCTTCCAGAATTCTCCAATAGTGTTCCAGCATGCGCTGGACCGTTTGTTCTTCAAAGAGGGCGGTGTTGTAGCAAAGCACAATGTTGAGTCCGTCGCCGGTCTGCTCGGGGGCAAGGGTCAGGTCGAACGTGCTGGCCCAATGTTCCCGTGCTATGGGCTCAACGCTGATGCCGGGCAAAGACAAGCATGCATCATGCGCGTTCTGCAGTACGAACAAAACCTGCGCCAAAGGAGCATGAGTGCCAGCCCGTCCGGCCTGAAGGACTTCTAAAAGATGTTCGAAGGGAACGTCTTTATTATTTTGCGCGTCAAGTATTGATTCCCTGGCCTGCTTGAGCACAACAGTAAAGGTGGGACTGTCCGCCAGCTTCACTCGCAAAAGCACTGTGTTGATTAAACAGCCGGCCAGAGGCTCCAACTCCTCGCGGTCACGGTTTGAGACTACCGTGGCAATAACAATGTCATCCTCTCCTGTGTAGTAGGCAAGCAGAACTTCAAATGCGGTCAGCAGGACTTCAAACAGAGTGGCCTTGCTTGTCTGGCAGAGACTCCTGACGCTTTCCCATAGTTCCTTTGTAACCGGCAATGAGACTCTGGCGCAGGTAACGCTTGGCTCCGCAGGCCTTGTCCTGGCTGGCAAATTGAGGGGCGACGGCAAATCAACAAGCTTCTGCTTCCAATACGCTACCTGGGATGAAAGCTTATCTTCCTGGATGAGCCGGCGCTGCCACACGGCAAAATCCGTGTACTCAATAGGCAGCTTCGCGAGCGGCAAAGTTTCCCCAGAACTTAGATTGCGGTAGAGGGCAGACAGCTCGCGGAAGAGAATCTGCGTGGACCAATCATCGGTAACGATGTGATGCAGCGCCACCAGCAACGCATATTCATGATCGCTAAGAGCAGCAAGAACAAAGCGCGCCAGCGGTCCGTGATGAAGATCGAATGGGGTGTGCGCTTGCTGTCGTAGCAATTCTGCCAGGGCATGCTTACGGCCTTCGGGGCCGGCTGACGTCAAATCAACCCGGGAAAAAGGGCACACGACATCTTCCACCACCACCTGCACCGGGCCCTCTTCGCTTTCCTGGAAGGTGGTCCTCAGCACGCTATGGCGCTTCATCAATTCCGCAAAACTTTTTTCCAGGACAGCAATGTCCAGCTTGCCCGTCAACCGGAAAGCGCGGACGATGGTATAGGCGGGCATTTCCAACTCAAGCTGACTCGCCATCCAAAACCGCTGTTGCGCAAATGAAAGCGGATAGTGTGCGAGCTTGGGCTGCCTGGGGATAGAAGAAGACGCAAGTGCCTTGGCGCCGGGCCGCGCCAGCAACTTTTTTAAAAGTTCTTGTTGTGTTGCGGACAACGGCGGCTTCATGCGCTCGCTCCTCCGGCATTCATCATGCTTCTGCAAGTTTTTCAAGCAATTGCTGCGCTTCGTCTTCTGACAGGCCTTGAATTTTTTCAATCAAGGCGTTTTCCACTGCTTGCGCCAGTGACGCAATCGTAGGTCTCTCAAAGATTGTCCGGAGCGGCAAATCGACCGGATAGATGGCGCGGATCCGCGAGAGGACCTGCACAGCCAGCAGAGAATGGCCGCCAAGCGCGAAAAAGTTGTCATGGATGCCGATGCGGTCCCGGCCCAGGATATTTGTCCAGATCGTGACAAGTGCGGTTTCGCCCGGTGTGCGTGGTTCTTCATAGGATGCTTCAACGGGAAGCTTGTCGGAGCCAATGGCTGACAGGGCCTTGCGATCTACCTTGCGGTTAGGAGTCAATGGCATCTGCTCCAAAATCACAACCTGGGAAGGCACCATGTATTCCGGCAAGCTTTTTCTTGCATGAGCCTGCAATTCTGAGATGCTGGGCGCTTGTCCATCCAGGGGCACCAGATAGGCGACCAGTTGCTGCTTCTCCCTGCGTTCATCTCCCCTGACCATGACCACTGCGCTTTTGACTTCCGGATGCTGCAGCAGCACCGCCTCAATTTCACCCAGCTCAATCCGGTAGCCGCGCAATTTCACCTGATAGTCTTTTCTTCCCAGAAATTCCAGGTTGCCGTCAGCACGCCACTTCGCTAAGTCTCCGGTGTGATAGAGGCGTTCACCTCCTGTTGTGGAGAATGGATCAGGCAAAAACTTTTCTGCCGTAAGAGCTGTTCGGCGCATATATCCCCGAGCCAGGCCGGTTCCTCCTATATATAGATGACCGGGTATTCCGATGGGGGCCAGGGCCATCTGGTCGTCCAGAACATACACCGTGGTGTTGGCGATTGGCTTGCCGATGGGCGCGATGCCCTCTGGCGTTTGCTTAACCTGGAACATTGATGACCAGACCGTTGTCTCTGTTGGTCCATACATGTTCCACACCGTGTTGCTGAGCTTAAGCAGTTGCTCTGCCGTGGTCTTTTCCATGGCTTCGCCGCCGCAGAGAATTTTCAGCTCAGTGGGGGGAAGTTGGCCTGACTGTTCCGCCAAAATTCTCCATAACGTGGGCGTGGCTTGCAGAATGCTGACGTGCTGCTCGCGCATTCTTGTCATCAAATTCTGCATGTCCTCATGCATGGTGTCGCCCAGCAATAACTTGCCGCCTGCCAGGATTGGAGAGAAGACTTCAAGAGCAGCAATATCGAATGACAACGTGGTTACTGCCAACAGCGTGTCCTGCTGGGTGACAGGCAGGTCTTGCCGGACCGATTCCAGAAGATTCACCAGGCTCCGGTGCTGGACCATCACTCCCTTGGGCTTTCCGGTTGAACCGGAGGTGTAAATCATGTAAGCCAGATTCTCCGGGCCGGAGGTTCGTTCAAGATTGCTCTCAAGCTGAATGGCAATCTTTTTCCAGTCTTTTTCCAGGCTGACGAGCTGAGCGCGCCCTGCCGGCAAATCGCGGCTCGCAGCCTTTCTGGAGAGCAGCACCGCAACGTTGGCATCTTCCAGGATGTATTCAAGGCGCTCAGCAGGCAATGCAGGGTCCATGGGCACATACGTTCCGCCAGCTTTTAGCACTGCCAATAAGCTGATGACAATCTCCGGGCAGCGTTCCATGTAGATACCTACACGTTCTTCCCGGCCCACGCCGAGCTCCCGCAGATAACGCGCGAGCTGGTTGGCGCGCTGATTCAGCTCTTGATAAGTAAGTTTTTCTTCGGAACCCTCCAGGGCAATGGCGTCGGGTGTTTTGGCTGCCTGGTCTTCGAAGAGTTCGTGCACGCAGCTTTCAGAGCTGAATCCTCTTTGTGTCTGGTTCCAGCCCAGGATTTGTTGCCGCTCCATTTGCGGCAACAGAGTGGCGTCGGCAATCCTTTGGCCGGGCTCTGTTATCAGGCTTTCCAAAAGCGTCTGATAGTGCCCAATCATTCTCCGGATTGTCTGTTCCTCAAACAAGTCCGAATTGAACTCCCACAACATCAGCAAGTCGTCTTTGTCCCACGCCGGATTCAGAAGGAGCCGCCGCTCAAAAGAGGGAATTACAATGATGCCGAGATCGAACTTGGCAGAGCCATTACTTACAGCTTCCGTCAGCTCAAATGTCAATTCAGGGATCTCTGGGACCAAGAGCGGTGCAGTATGGAAATTGAACATCACCTGGAACAAGGGGTTCACGCTTAGATTGCGGTCCAGACCTAGATTCTGCACCACGTGATGGAAGGGGACTTCCTGGTTTTCATAAGCTTCAAGCGCCACATCACGCACTTGCGAAATAAAGTCGTGAAAAGTTGCCTGGGCTGGAATCTGTGCGCGGAGCACCAGGTTATCCACCAGCATGCCCAGCAAACCCTCTGTGCCGGACTGTTTGCGATTGGCTATGGTGGAACCCACCAACAGATCGTCTTGTCCGCCATACCGGTAAATAAGGCTGAAAAATGCGGACATCATGGTTACAAATAAGCTTGTGCCCTGCCGGCTGCTAAAGGAACGGACTTTTCTGGATAAATCCAGGGGCAACATAAACCTGATCACGTTACCCCGGAAGGTTTGCACTGGTGGCCGCAAATGGTCGGCAGGCAGTTCGCTCACAGGCTGTACATCAGCAAGTTTTTGCTTCCAGTAAGCAAGCTGTTTCTGTACAGGTTCAGTGGCCACAGATTGCCGCTGCCAGCAGGCAAAATCCGCGAATTGAACGGCAGGTGGCGGCAGTGGTGATGGCTTTCCGGCGGCAAAGGCCTTATAGAGGGTGAGCAGTTCCCCTGTAAATACGTTGAAGCCCCATCCATCGTGAAGAAAGTGGTGCTCGATATCCAGCAGCACGAATTCCCGTTCACTCAAGGAAAACAGTATCCAGCGGATAAGGGGAAGCTGGGTGATATCAAACTTTTTTTCCAGTTCTTGCCGTATCAGGAGGTCAAGCGCTTCTTGGGCGGACTGCTGGCCGGAGGCTTTTACCGGAACAACGGGCAAAGTGAAAGGCTGCGCTTCATGGATTACCTGGACCGGGCGTCCATCTTTCCGTACAAAAGTTGTCCGCAGGATCTCATGGCGGCGCACAATTTCGTTCAGGCTCCGTTCGAGCGCAGGCACATCCAGCGGGCCGTTGATTTTAAGAGTGGCTTGAAAGTGGTAAGCAATGCTGGAAGGTTCAAACTGCAAAAGAAACCAGACCCGTTCCTGCGAGAATGACAAAGGAATATCCTGGTCACGCGGGACTGGAACAATTGGCAACGCCTCATGGTAGGAAGCTTCCTTTTGGCCCGCCTGGACCGTTTCGGCCAACTCGGCAAGCGTGGGCTTGTCAAAGAAGCTTTTCAGAGACAGATGCACGCCATAGATTTTTTGCACCCGTGAGATCACCTGGGCCGCAAGCAGCGAATGCCCGCCAAGGTGCAGGAAGTTGTCATATACGCCCACGCGGGAGACGTGCAGTACCTCCGCCCAGATACCGGCGAGAGTTTCTTCCATCTCGGTCCGCGGCGCTACATATGGCTGTTCCAGGGATGGGCGGTTCTGCGAAGGCGGCGGCAGCGCTTTACGGTCCAGCTTGCCATTCACTGTGAGTGGAAGCGCCCTTAAGAATACATAGGCTGATGGCACCATGTATTCCGGCAGTTTTCTTTTCAGATGGTTTCTGAGCGCATTGACCGATAGAACATCGTGGCCTGGCGGGCCATTTTTTCCGCGTGGAGCCACGCCTCAACGGCAGAGGCGGCAGTGAGGCCCGGCCCGAGTTTGACTACGCCAATGGCTATGCTTTTGAGGAGCAGGTCGCGGCGGCTGAGAGCCATGGAAGACCTCCA
>DAHUXF010000225.1 GCA_027307295.1 Acidobacteriaceae bacterium | reverse complement strand
AGGGTATCCAGGGCGCAAACCAAAAAGCGGGCGAAGCCGACCAGAAAGCCATGGACGCACGCGGACGCGCCGATCAGGCACAGACTCTTGCCGCCCAGGCCAACACTCGCGCTAACGTCCTGGCCAACCAGGTGGCCAACCTGGATAATTACCGCCCCGTGGCAGAGACCTCAGTGCATTTTGCCTTTAATAAAGCTGACCTGACCGCCAAAGCGAAGACCGCACTGGACCAGCTCTTGGCTGAAGTCCCCAACACCAAGGGTTATCTGGTAGTGGTGGAAGGCGATACGGACTCTGTGGGCTCAGCGAAATACAATTACAAGCTGAGTGAACGCCGCGCCGATGCGGTGGTCCAGTATCTTTCTTCCAAGAACATTCCGGCGCATAAGATTTATCTGATCGGAATGGGTAAAGACAAATACGCAGCCCCCAACAATACGGCCGATGGACGCGCCAAGAACCGGCGCGTGGAGGTTCGCCTGATGACGAACACCCAGGCCCAGGATGGGCAAAGCTCTGCGCAGAGTGCTGCTCCCAACCCGAGCAGATAAGTCTCCTCCCTCCCCCGGGACCATTGCGCAGAACAAAAGGCCGCCACATTTCTGGCGGCCTTTAATTTTTACGACGGAGGATCGCCGCCGCTGGATCGCCGTGATCGGAAGATCACGCGGCATCGCCGTCATCGGTTTCCTTCTTTATCCCAAATTTGCAACGCGGGGAGGGAACCCTTTTCCTTTATAAGGTCATCAAGGCAAACGTGGAAGAAGGCGAGATCGGTTCCCCGATCACCTGTTGTCGGCGATGACGTGCGATATTCAAAGGACGGCGCAAGAACTCTCTATTTCCGCGATCTTTCACTTAGAATAAATATCTATATGAAACTCAGCTTTTCTATCCTTAGTGGTTTTTTTCTATTATCTTTTTTTGCTCTGGTGTTTCCTGCTGAACACGCGCTTGCGCAAGACAATCCAGATGAGAAACCCCATATCCAACCGCGTGCAACTCCCACGCCTACGCCGGCGCTGCAACCGAACGAGCCTTCGCCCAAATCGCAGGACCAACAGTATGAGCGGCCTCCGTTTCCCGGTGACCAGAAATATGAGCGGCCTCCTTTTCCTGGCGATGTTCCTCAAACTGGCGAAGGAGCAACGGGCGAGAGTTCCAGCCGCGATTCACAGATTGACTTGAATGCCCGGCCCCTGGTAGATGCGCCCAAGGCCGCAGAAGATGAATCCGTACTGAAGCCATGGGACCCGCACAAAGCGGCCAAGGACGTGGAAGTAGGCCAGTACTACTTAAAGGTCAAGAATTATCGCGCTGCATTGGAACGCTTTAATCATGCTCTGGTCTATAAGTCAGACGACGCTGAAGCCACATATGGGCTGGCCGTCACGCAGGAAAAACTCAATCTGCTGGACCAGGCGAACCAGAGCTATCGCAGGTATCTGCAAATCCTGCCGAACGGGCCGAAAGCGAAAGAATCTGAAGAAGCCATTCAGCGGATTGCGCCCCATCTGGGTACAGGGATTGACCCTGCCAATGGCGGCTATGCCAAGCAGGCTGCGCATGACATCGATGTAGGGGAAACGTATCTCTCCGCCAACAATTTTGACGCGGCGCGGGAGCGCTTTGAAGAGGCCCTGCGGCTGTCACCGGAGAACGCACTTGTGTACTTCCGGCTGGCCCAGAGCCTGCAAGGCATGCAGAGGCTTGATCCGGCAAGGCTCTATTACCGCAAGTACCTGGAACTTCAGCCCAAAGGTAAGTTTGCCAGGGACGCCAAGAAAGCCATTGGAGACATTGATTACATCCTGGGGAAATAAAGGCTGGCAAATAAAATCCGGGCAAATAAAGTGCAGCTATTCTTTGCGGAGGAACACCCCTGAACTGGCATCGACCAGGACTGTGAGTTTGCCCGTGGATTCACTGCCGCCATACACCACGTGCCAGCGCAGCTGGCCGGACTGAACATCCCAATCCAACAGATACGTCACCTGCACTTTAGGATCTTTCTCCACAACCTGTTTGCCGCCGTGCTCCTGCGAAACGCTATAAGCCTTGTCTGTATCAATCTTGAGATAGTTCAGGTCAAAGGGACGGGCAGACCGGTTGGCCGGATTGTAGCTGTCTTCCACGCCGTGATTTACGCCGCGCGGACCATCTTCCGTGGCGACACCAGACCAGGTAAACGGCTCCGCCTTCTGCCGCTCGGGTGAAGCAAAAAGAGCGCGCCAGCAGTTGGCCTTGCCGTCATGTCCGTTGCTGTTTTTTACATTAGAAGATTCTAAGCGAACTGGCTGTGCGTCCGGCACCCAGAACCGTGCCGGGGCCAGCATTCTCTGCAAAGCAAAGCGGCCGGTTGCGAACTGGTTGTCAGTGTGCGTTTCTTCACTGCTGGGCGGCGGCCCTTTGGGGGTGGAATCACAACCCAGGCAGGCAATCGCCACCGCAAGAAGCGCGGTAATGCTGGTTTTTTTCAACACGGTTATTTTGGTTTGGCGCATCAGAATCACTTCATTCTAGACGAGAGAATGCGAACGCTGGATGTACGAAGGTGCATGTATCGCAGGAGTTTTTTACATTGCAGACCGGGCTTCACTCGAGGGAAAGGCCGGCTTTGCGCGCTTGCTCCTGCAGGTCGTCAAGCTTCTGCTGGGCGGTGGCCAGAGCCTGCTTCTTGGCGTTGATCTCATCCTGGTCTTTGCGGGAGTCTTCCGCGAACTTTGCCTGGTCCCGCAGCATCGTGCCGGCATCGCCATAGTAAGCAGCGGCGCGCAGGCGCGCTTCACGCTGGGCCACGTCCAGCTCACGCTGCAAGGTGGCAATCTCTTTTTTCTGCGATTCAATCTGCTTTTTTAACTCGTCTGTCTTATCTTTTTGTGCGTCCGCTGTCTTGGTGGAATCCTTGGGTTCGGCTTCTTTGGCATCAGTCTTTTTTGTGGTCTCTGGTGTGCCGGAAGAAGGCGAGGAGCTGCGCGGCAGGGTGTCGTCATCCAGTTGAATGGTGTTGGCGCTGGCGTGCTTCCTGGCTTTGTTCGCGCGGGCAACGTCGCCCAGCGACTGTTGGGCCGCAGCGGCAGCGGCCAATACTGAGATCACAGCCAGTAAAAAAAGGTTCTTCATAAGAGGCACTCAACCTGATGCTTTCTTCCATTATTGTACAGCCGTAGTAATCTGCATTCTCCTGCTTTCAGCAGGCGGAAACGATAGGGTAAACGCCGTATCGGACGGAAGTAACAGGCTCCTTCAACGGTACATTCCGGCGTACCAATGCACCAGCGCCGTGCCCCAGAAGGCGGAGAACAGCGCCGCCGTTCCCAGAAAAACGCCAAAAGGAATTTCAAAATTGCGATAGATCAGTGTGGCGGACTGCCATGCCCGGCTTCGCGATACGCTGCCAGCTTCCGCAGGATGCCTCTTTCTTCGGCGTGCCAGCCGCTTGAGCCAGACCCAGAGAATCAGAGACATGCCAAACAGGCTGCCAATCACCGAACCCATCACCAGAACCACCAGCGTGAGTTTTACGCCCAGGAAAGCGCCAATGAGGGCCATCAATTTCACGTCGCCCCGGCCCATGCCTTCCGTCCCGCGGACAGCTTCATACAGCAGCGCCACGCCCATGATAAAAGCCGAGCCCAGAATCGCGCCTGCCATGGAGTTGAAGAACGAGATCACTCGCCAGTTTGCAAGCATGGGAAGAATGCGCTGCGCCGGGCCATCCAACGGAACAAAAAGGCTGAAGATGAGACCCAGGGCAATGCCGGGCTTAGTGAGCAGGTCCGGCAGCAGCTTGGTTTCAGCGTCAGTAAAAATCAGCCCGATCAGCAGAAAGGACAGCACGCACAGCTCCAGCGCGATCAGGTATTGGTTCGGGCTCACCGGAAAATTCAATTGTTGCGGCAAAGCATTTGCCATTGCCGGAGCATAAAGATAGGAGAGCAAGAACAGCGCCGCTGTCAGCAACTCTACCGCTGCGTAGCGCGGCGAGATGGGCGCTTTGCACCTGCGGCACTTTCCTCGCAGGATGATCCAGCTTAAGACCGGAATGTTGTCATAAGCGGCAATCGGAGCTTCGCAGACCGGACACGCCGATCCTGGACTCACCACGGAAAGCTCCCGTGGCATGCGGTAAATGCACACGTTCAGGAAGCTGCCGAAAATCAACCCCATTAAAAAGAACGTGGCGGCGAAAAAGTACGTGTTCCCGGCAAAATCGAAAATATTCAGGACGCGCTCCGCTGATGGAAGATGCTGGGGAGATTATACGCAGCTGGCGGGGAATAGATTCCCATAGCGGGCCGCTTCCGAAGAACAGCATTTGCGTCACCCCGTTATTTCCTATATATTTTTCTTGATGTTACTTTCTGTCTCCAACATGGCCATGTGCTGTTGCGCAATGGCTATGTGTGTGTTTACCCAGAGGCAGAGAGGTTCATAGCAAGTTTTCATTCAGCCATCATGAACCCGCTGCCGAAAACAGCGGGTTTTTAATTTTGTGCACAAATGCCGGTCAGCCGGATCGAGGAGTGAGAAACATGAGCACCAGCCTGCGTTATGAACTGCGATGTAGGGAATGCCAGACTGCGTGGGGTAACCAGCCGATATCCTTTTGCCAGAAGTGTTTTGCCCCGCTGGAAGTGGCCTATGATTGGGACCTCATTCGTAAGGAAGTCAGCAAAGATGAGATTGCCCGCCGCCCTCCCAATCTCTGGCGCTACAAAGAATTCCTTCCTCTCCCCGATGCATACGATGCCAGCCTGCCGACAGGGTTCACGCCGCTGGTGAAAGCCGCCAAGCTGGGCGATGCCGTGCATAGCCGTTCGCTTTACCTCAAAAATGATGCGGTCTGCTTCCCCACGCTCAGCTTCAAGGACCGTGTTGTGGCTGTAGCGCTCACGCAGGCCCGTCACTTCGGTTTTGAAGTAGTGAGTTGCTCTTCCACCGGCAACCTGGCCAATGCCGTGGCGGCGCAGGCGGCGCGTGCCGGCTTCCGCGCCTGTATCTTCATTCCCTCCGATCTTGAGCCGGCCAAAGTCCTGGGCACGCAGGTGTATGGCGCGCTGATTGTCCGCATTGACGGCAATTACGATCACGTGAACCGCTTGTGCTCGCAGATTGCCGACAAGCATCGCTGGGGCTTTGTGAACGTGAACCTGCGGCCCTATTACGCGGAAGGCTCCAAGACCGTTGGCTATGAGATCGCCGAGCAACTGGGCTGGCGGCTGCCGGACAACGTGGTTGTCCCCATGGCGGG
>DAHUXF010000224.1 GCA_027307295.1 Acidobacteriaceae bacterium | reverse complement strand
CTCAATAATGCCCGCTTTGACTTTCGTTATTGATTGCGTTCTTTGTGCAGAACATCTGGGGTCTTGCAATCAATGACTCTCAATGCAAAATGAGCTCGCCCCCGGTTTTCTGGCTTTTAACTTCCTAGCTAACTTATTGGCTGCTTTGTCTCTGGGGCTACTCCATACCACACGTAACAACACGTAACATTTTCGTCTGTTACGTATCTGCTTTTATCCACTCTGGCACACTGAAGATACGCAACTTAGCTCCAACTCCTCTTTGGCATCTCTCATGCTTATGTAGAAGCGTCCGTACTCTGGCCGTACCAATGTGGCAAGGAGGAGGAAAAATTGGCGGTGGAAGGTCGTTCCTCCAACCACTTTGAGCTGGCTTACACGGAATACGAATTCCTGATTGACTTTGGTCAGGCATATGGCGACTCCGGGGAAGCATTAGTGCATACGCGAATCATCATGACTCCGCGCTCGGCCAAGACACTTTTGCGAATGCTGCACGAGATGATGGAGAAATACGAAAACACAATCGGCCCAGTGCCGGAGAGGAGTGCCTAAGCGCGTGGCCACTCCCAACGCTATTGCCGCAACCGGACAGGCCATTCTGGCCCTGATTGCTGCCGGCATCTCCCGTGACGAATTCCCCTCGGCCAAGTTTGAGCTCTATCAGGCGCGCAATTTCCAGACGCCCATGGAAGAAGGAATTTCTCTTTATCTCTATCGCATCACGCCGGCGGGTGAAATCAGAAATTATCCGCCGCGCATTTCACCGGATGGAAGGCGTTACCGTCCTCTTCTTCCTATCAACCTGCACTACATTCTTTCTTCGTGGGCGCGTGAAGCCCTGAAGCAGCAGCGTCTTCTGGGGCAGGCAATGCGCGTTCTTGAAGACACGCCAGTGCTGCCTGCGGGAATCCTCAATCAGGGTGGCCCGGAAGATGACACGTTCCGTCCCACGGAGACCGTGGACGTCATCATGGAATCCATTTCCATCTATGACATGGGCGCCATCTGGGACGTGGCTAAGCCCAACGTCCAGCCTTCCATTGGATATGTTGCACGTATGATCGGCCTGGAGTCGCCCATGGAAATGGTTGAAGCCGGAAATGTGCAGACGCGGGTGCTTCGTACAGGCAAGGTGCTCCAGCCATGATTCCAGCCGTGCAGGTGCTTGAAGAAATCACGCTGGTGGCCCCCTTGGGAGTCCGCTTCTGGGATGTAACTGCCATGTCACCCGCAGGCGCAGGGCTTACGGTGGTCGCTTATCCTGATAAATTTCCTGATCTTCGTACAACCGCCATTGTGAACCACACAGGCGTATATGTTTTTCAGGACCTGCCGTTTTTGCGGCGAATGGAAAATGGCAGCGGTGACGACGATTTCTGGAGCGCAAATCCCGGCAGCATCCCTTTTACAGTGGAAGTGTCAGACGCGCAGGACCGCTATCTTCCTTATCAATTTTCTCTGCTGCTGCCGTGGCGTGGGTTGTATGGCCTGGCGGGAAGTCCTCTCTCGCTCTCGCTCACGCCCGATGCTACCTGGCTCCCGGTATTTTCCTCGCCGTCACGGCCCATGCCCGGTCCGGCGGCGGTGGTGCGCACACAGTTGAAAGATGATACGGCCAAGGCCGGGGCGGCGTGGGCGCTGGTGACTGCGCAGGTTCCGGGTTCGCTGGTGATGACTTCACTCGCGGATGATCGCGGCGTGATGTCGCTGACACTGCCCTATCCAGAGCCAAGAAATTCGCCTTTTGCTTCACCGCTGGGCCCGGGATCTTTGAAGTTGAGCGACCAGACCTGGCCGCTTTTGATTTCTGTCTTTTATACGCCTCGTCCAGTGAACCCGAGTTCATCTGTTTTTGTTCTGCCTGATCTTCAGGAGCTCCTGAATCAGGGCGCGGCCACGGCGTGGCGGGACACCGCTCATTCCGCGCCGCTCAACAGTTTCACGCTTCAGTTTGGAAGGGACCTGGTTTTGCGGTCAATTGATTCTGGCACGGGCCGTGAATTGCCAGTCTTGCTAATCACACCGGCGTAGCTGCCGCTGTCAATGTGAGGAGAATGCAATGCCTGAGTATCTAGCACCGGGAGTATACGTCGAAGAAGTTTCGTTTCGCGCAAAGTCGATTGAAGGACTGAGCACCACAACTACCGGCTTTGTCGGACCTACCCGCTACGGGCCAGTGAACCTTCCTCTGGATGTGATCACCAGCATCGGGGAGTTTGAACGCACCTATGGCGACCGGCAACAGATGCAGTTTGAGGGCTCGTCGCCCACGCACAACTATATGTGGCATGCGGCGCGCGCGTTCTTTGAAGAAGGCGGCACGCGGCTTTATATCTCGCGCGTATTCACGCCCATGAAATCACCGGGCCCCAACGACCAGCCGGATGGCTCTGCCCGTTTCACCATCACCGGAACGGGGACCAGCATCCTGGTGCAGGCCCGTTTTCCCGGAGCTGCCGGCAACATGCGCGTGCGCATCACATTGCGGCTTGGAGAAAACGTGTTGGGCCAGGATAAAGGACCGGATGCAGCACATCCTATTCCGCGCGCCCGCGGCCTGATGGAGAATGACATTGTGGTGCTGCGCGCGGCTGCCAGTCCTCTTAGCAGCCCCCTGAGCGCAGTTTTTGCTACTGCTCATTCGTATTTCGATACCGCCACCGGAGAACAGAGCTGGAAGTTTACGCCCAGCGTTGGATCTGACAAGTTTCTGAAGGACATGCACCCGAATCCTGATCCTCTATTAGGCGACCAGATTCAGGGCGTGACAGCGACCATCTCGGTTTTCCCCATTGATCCGAATCTTTCTTCTCTTGTGTACTCCGGGCTGGCGCTTGATCCGAACCACCAGATGAATGGCTTGCCTGATTCCATTGCAGCGCAGTTTGCCGCCAAGCCAAACAGCCTGGGTGAAGCCCGTACTCTGCCCATCATCGTTACCGTGAATGGCACAAGCACCGGGCTGGCGCTGTTGACCACGCTCTTCGCCGCTGAAGCCAGTTTGCAAAGCAGTCTGCTCGATCCGCAGTCCACGGATGTAGACCGTTCGCTGGACATCGTGATGACCGGAGGCAATGACGGACAGCGTCCAGGTGCAGACGCCTATGAAGGCACCGTGGACGAGGTCTCCATGGCCAAGACCGGACTTGTCAGCTTTGAAGATATTGATGAAATCTCTATCGTCGCCGGCCCTGGTTCCACCTTTGGGTATGATGGACCCTTCCGCGACGATGCCAGCACGATCCTGAATCTTCTGATTGCGCACGCCACGCGCATGCGCTATCGCATCGCCGTTCTTGACAGCGGTGACAATCAGAGCATTGCCGATGTGCGCGCCTTGCGGGCCAAGCTCGATTCCACGTATGCGGCGCTCTACTATCCGTGGATCAAGATTCTTGACCCGGTGACGCGGCAGGAAATTGAGGTGCCGCCATCCGGATCTGTCGCCGGCATCTACGCGCGCAATGATATTACGCGCGCCGTCTACAAAGCTCCCGCGAATGAAGTGGTGAGCCTGGCGATTGGGTTTGAAAAAACCCTTAACAAGGCCCAGCAGGACATCTTGAATCCTCTGGGTATCAACTGCTTCCGCTTCTTTGAAGACCGGGGCTTCCGGCTGTGGGGAGCGCGCACCATCAGCTCCGATCCAGAATGGAAGTACGTGAACCTGCGCCGCTACTTCGCGTATCTGGAACACTCCATCGATAAAGGGACGCAGTGGGCGGTATTTGAACCCAATGGCGATCTACTCTGGGCCAACGTCCGCCGCACCGTCTCAGATTTCCTGCTCAATGAATTTCAAAACGGGGCTTTGCTGGGTGACAAACCGGAAAAGGCATATTTTGTGCGCTGTGATCGCTCAACCATGACGCAAAACGATCTTGATAATGGCCGGCTGGTTTGCCTGATTGGCGTAGCAGCTCTTCGTCCGGCTGAATTTGTAATCTTCCGCATCGGCCAGTGGACCGCCGACAGCAACAAATAGGAGGCATGAATGGCAACTTTACGGGAACGGCCCTATGTGCAATTCAACTTTCTGGTGGACCTGGGCACCGGCAACACCAACGGGCCGGAAGCCGGATTCCAGGAAGTAAGCGGCATCGGAATGGAAGTCACCGTTTCCGAATATCGCACAGGGAACCACAAGGAAAACAGCGTGATGAAAATCACCGGGCTCAACAAAGCCACAGACGTAACGCTCAAGCGCGGCGTAATCGGATCGCTGAACCTTTACCAGTGGCTGAATGATATTCGCAACGGCGACCAGAAGGCTTTTCGCACGGTCACCATTCAGCTGCAGAACGAAGACCACACCGCGGTGGTGGCCACATGGAAGCTGCTGCGCGCCCGCATCATCAAGAACGTAAACGGCCCTTTCAACGCCAAGGGTACTGATGTGGCCATGGAAGAACTGACCCTGGCCTACGAGCGGCTGGAGATGGAATAGGCCAAGCATGGTTACCGCCACCCGCCTGCCGGGAATTCAATTCGAAGTGGTCGCGCCGCCCGCAAGCGAGACGCTGGTCCGCATGGACATAGCAGCGTTTGTGGGCTTTGCTGCCAGCGGGCCTTTGCACCTGCCCGTGATGGTGGAAGACATCGCGAGCTTTGAAGAGATTTTCGGCGCCGACCTGGTGCTGGCCACTGCTGCGGACTCCAATCAGCCCGTTTATGCCTATCTGCCTTCCACCGTGCGGGCCTTTTTCCGCAATGGCGGCAGGCGGTGCTGGGTGGTGCGCGTGGCTGACGTGAACAAGGCGGAGAGCGGCGTTTTCCCTCTGCCGGGCTTATTTCAGTTGAAATCAGGATCGCTCACACAGGCATTAGCGCCTGCGCGTTCGCCGGGCAACTGGTCAGATTCACTGGTGGCCGGTCTTGCTCTGCGTTCGCATCCTGTGGTGGCAGCCAATTTTGCTTTTGCTTCCCCTACAGTCGGGCTTTCCTTGAATGCAACGGGAGAAGTAGCTGCAGGCGATTTGCTGCGGTTCACTTTCCCTGTGTCAGGCGATGTTTTCTGGTTTTTTGTGGATGTGGTTGAAGCTGTGACGAACTCTTCGCCGCCGGCTGGCCGGCGTGGACAACTGGTTGCAGCAACGGGCGCTACATCATATTGGGAAAGATTGAGCTCTCCCCCAGCTTCCGGGACGTTGCCCATTTGTGAACGCATCACAATGGACTTTTTCGTCCAGAGGCAAGAAGGGGAAATGTGGAGCCTCACCGATCTCGGCTTGGCTCCCCAGCATCCGCGTTATTGGGGGAACCTGCCTGAT
>DAHUXF010000223.1 GCA_027307295.1 Acidobacteriaceae bacterium | reverse complement strand
ATACAAACCACGCTTTGCGATAATCTGCTAAAAAGCAGTATGGCGACTCCTAGTCAAATCTCTTCACCCTACACGATGAAGAGCCTGTTACGGTACCAGCCATTCCGTACGCTCTGGCTGGCCCAGTTTGTCAGCGTTTTTGGCGACTTCCTGGCCCTCTTTGGCGTGATCAGCCTGATTACGTTCCGGTGGCATGGCACAGCGCTTCAGGTGACCGCTGTCACCATCGCTTACATGCTTCCCTTTGCCGTCATCGGCCCACTGGCCGGAGTTTTTGTTGACCACTGGAACGTCAAGCGGCTCATGATTGCCAGTGATCTTATTCGAGCGGTGTTGATCCTGCTGCTGGTTTTTGCCCGCGATGTCACACATATCTGCGCCATCCTGGGCACTCTCAGTGCGGTCTCCAGTTTCTTTGCGCCGGCACAATCAGTCACCGTTCGCACGATTGTGCCCCCGGAGGGATTGGTGGCGGCCAATGCGCTGATGATGCAGGCATTCTATGTGGTCCGCCTTCTTTCACCGGCTGCGGCCGGAGCGCTGGTGGCCTGGCTGACAGAGAAAGCCTGCTTTTATCTTGACGTTGCCAGTTTCATTTTCTCTGCAGCCATGATTGCCGGGCTCACGATTGTGCGCGCAGCACGTCCACAAGTTGAGAAAACCGTGAAGTCTCTGACGCAGGATTTTCTTGCCGGCAATAAATTTATTTTTACTCACGCCGGGCTGACATTTGTCCTCCTTGCCATGGCTGTCGCCATGTTTGTGATGAGTTCGTTCAGCCCGCTGATCTCCATTTACATACGCGACTCTCTGCGGGCGGGAACATTCCTGTTCGGCTTTATCAGCGCCATGATTGGGGTAGGCATGATCGCCGGAACCCAGGTGGTGGGACGCCTGGTGAAGCGCGGTTCCAGCACCATGGTTGTTCTAAGCGGGCTCCTGGTCCTGGGCCTGGGCGCGGCCCTGCTGGGCATCTTCCAAAGTGTGCCTATGGCGGCACTCAGCACCTTTTGCATAGGATTAGGGATTTCCCTTGTCTGGGTGCCCGCCCAAACCATGTCCCAGCAGGAAACTCCCAGAGACATGGTGGGACGCGTCAGCAGCAGTTTTATGTCACTGATTACATTCTCCCAGGTGCTTGGATTGATGCTTTCCGGATTTCTTGCGCAAAAACTCGGCGTGCGCCATTTGTTCATGAGCTGCGCCGGAGCACTGGCGCTGCTCTCCGCTGCCGGATATGGGATAACGCGAAGAAAACCCAGGGTGGCAGGCGCAGCGGACACGGCAACGGCCTTAGAGCTATAACCTTGCAGCTTATTGTGTTCCCAAATCCTCCAACGGCAATTTTTGCCGCTGGCAAATTTGTGACACGTTACTTTAGTGACTTTGTATAGTAAACGGACTTTCTCTAAGATTGCTTCAACTGGTGCCGCCTGAGGCACGCATGAAAATGCAATGATGGCACGCCCCAGCGTCCCGCAGGTTTAGGAGAGCAAACGTGAACTGCAGTGCTATTTGGCGCGATATCGTCCGGCGCGCGGGTTCTTTCGCTTGCGCCATCTTATTAGCGGTCTTAGCTTCATTTTCCATCTACACAGCCAGCGCACAGTCCACCGAGCGCAAGGTCAAGAGCCGCACCGAGCCGGTATATCCTGATCTGGCACGGCGCAACAATATTACCGGGACTGCCCGAGTTGAATTGCTGGTTGCAGCAGACGGCAAAGTGAAAGACGTAAAAGTCCTGGGCGGCAATCCTGTTCTGGTGCAGGCCGTTGTCAATGCCGTGACGAAATGGAAATACGAACCGGCCCAGCAGGAATCCACCATCGTGGTCAAATTTGACTTTACGCCACAATCCTGACTTTCAAAACATTTCCCGTTTTTCCGGCCTGGATGCAAGTGATCCAGGCCTTTTTTACTGTCGCCAGCGCGGCCTTGCTCATGCAGGTTGCATTCTCCAGAAGCCAGTTTCAATCCATCGTTGATCAGTGATAAGTTTTTCCTGTACAGCAGGTGAATACATTGCCCTCTGCAGATTTATTTCTTCAAGCCGCTATTCAGGAAGCCCTTCATGGCATGGCTGAAGGCGGTATTCCCATTGGTTCAGTGCTGGTGCATAACAACGCTATCATCGGGCGAGGACATAACCGGCGTGTGCAGAAAAACAGCGCCATTCTGCATGGGGAAATGGATGCACTGGAAAATGCCGGACGCCAGCCGGCCAGGATTTATCGTGAATCCATTCTCTATACCACGCTTTCACCCTGCGCCATGTGCTCAGGCGCAATCCTGCTGTATGGCATTTCCCGCGTGATTGTCGGCGAGAACCGCACCTTCATGGGAGAAGAGGAGCTGCTTCGTTCCCGCGGCGTGATTGTTGAAGTACTTGAAAATGAAGAATGCATCCGCCTGATGGAAGACTTCATCCAGAAAAACCCCGCGCTTTGGAATGAAGACATCGGCGTGTGAACTCGGCGCATATCGCCCCAAGGGCTTTACCGCAGAGGTCGCAAAGGGCGCAGAGAAAAAAATCGAAAGAAACTGCAGTACCTTTTATTTCTGCGCTATCTTTAGTCTTCTCTGCGACCTCTGCGTTTTTCTGCGGTTAACTCTGAAAACCTTACCGTAGAAGATGCATAGGATCGGGGAAAAAATTAGTATTTCCATGACCCATCCGCTCCGGCGGGGGCATGCTTGCTGATGTAGTCCGCCATCACCCGCAGCAGCTCGGCCTGGTTCAGGGGCGACCATCCATGCCCTTTCATGGGGCGTCCATATTCGAATGATCCACCGTAGGCGGGATTGGTGACTCCGCGCAGAAAACCTTCCAGCTTATAGACCGCAAGGTTCAGATAGAAATTATCCATGTCACCGCAATAAAGGTGGAGCTTGCCGGTCAGTTGAGGGCCAATCCTGGGCCAGTTCTGCTCCAGGTAATAACGCAGGTCATAGCCGTGATCTCGCATGTAAGCGGCCACGGTTGGATCAATCTTTCCCGTCACCTTGTCCCACAACGGCTTGGGATAACCATCCGGCCCAACCGGCCCATACACTGCTTCCCAGGCCTCCAATTGCTGGCCGGAGCGGCCATGCGTGCCCAGGACATCCTCCAGTTGGCTCGTCTGCCGCATGGTGACATCCACTTGCCCTTCCACCGTCCGTGCCATGGGGCGCTCCGGAACGGGTGGATCGTAGTTCGGCGCCAGGAAAGCGCTGTTGTCGTTATAAATATCAACGATCTGATAGCGGCTGAAATCTACTGGATCAGGAAAGAACGTCCACGTGCCGCCGAAAAAGTCCGGATGGAATACCTGCAATGCCAGCGACTCCCACCCGCCCGTGGATCCTCCGGTAAGCACACGCGCATATGGCTGCCGAATGGTCCGGAAATGCTCCTCGATATACGGGACCAGCTCATTCATGAGCGCATCGCCATACGGCCCGTTGTTGGCTGAGTTCACTGCATAGGAATCGTCAAAATAGACCGTGGGATGCTGGAAGGTTACGGCGATCATGCGCGGGAAGCCAGGAGCAATCCAGCGCTTGTACAGCTCGGGTCCGGCAATGCGGCCTTCGCGCACCCTTGCGTCGGCTGGCGAAGGCTCTGTGGCGAACCCGAATGGAGGCTGAAGGCTGAAGTGTCCCTGCTCATAGACCACTGGATAATGCGCGCTCGGATGCGCTTCATAGCCTTCCGGCAGAAGCACCGTGGCTCCTATGGAAATGGGCTGTCCCCAGAACTGGCTCAACAGCTTGCTCTGGAATTTGATGTGCTTCACATACTGCGTGTCGCCGGGCGGCAGCGTTGTCGGGATTGTGTGGTTCAGCGTAAGCCTGATCTCGTATCCGGTCAGCGGATCAAGATGAAAGTGCCCGGCATAGCTGTATAAGTTGCCCGGAGATTTGTTGAACTGCTGCCCTTCCCACTGGTCCATGTGCGCCCAGATCACATTGCCATCGGCCCGCTGAAATCGCGTATAGACATTGAGCAAGGCCTGCACATAGTAGTCGCCGGGCGGCAGCTCGCGGACAGACTTGAACGGATACCCGAGCGTCAGGGCATCCAAAGTGGCGGCGCGCCCCGGCATCAACCCTTGCACGTCAACGCCAAGCAACTCCGTCTTGGAGCGCCAGGAGCCCACCTGCTGAATGGGCGCGGGATCGTTCGCCCGAGCAATTACGATATAAACCCGGCCTGTGACCGCCTCTTTTTGCGTGACCGGTAAAGTGACCGTAAAGGTAATGCTGGATGCCATGGCCGAAACGGAGCAGGCCAGCACGATGACGAGCGTTGCCCAACAGGATTGAATCCAAAGACGGCAGCTTTTCATGAGATCTCCGGGAAACTGGAAGAAAGTATACGGTGATGAGAATTTCTGGCGCGGGAAATTCTGGCTTGCTGCCGCCAGCTAAGCACCAGTTTCGCTGCAACCGTTGCCTTGTTTTTATAATTTCGCAAAATGAATGCCCTATGTTCGACTATATAATGAGGGCAGCGAGGTGCACCATTCGGAAAATTTTCCATTTTGAGTCTCCGCGGGAAAGATACAAAAGTGATGCGGCGATTGTATGGTGCTTTGACCATCGTTTTGATCAGGTGCTCAGGAAGCTCACCAAGCGCATCGGCATCGTGTTTTCCGATCCTATTCGGGTTGCCGGCGGGGCCAAATGCCTGGCTGGTGACGATAACGAAGCCGACCGTGCATTTGTACTGGACCAGATCCGAAAATCCATCCGCCTGCATGGAACGCATACCGTGCTGCTGATGCTGCACTCCGACTGCGGCGCTTATGGCGGCCTGGCTGCATTTGATAACGATCCGGCCCGCGAGGCGGAAAACCACAGGTCTGACCTGCATCGGGCCGTGGATTTTCTGCAAAGGGAGAACCCCGAGCTGAACGTCTACGGATACTTTGTGGACTTTGAAGGTGTGTGGGAAGCTGTGACCAGCCCGACAGCGATGCTCCAGACCACTGCTCAAGTGGGGTTTAAATAGGGAAAGTATGTTTCACGGTGTTCACGGCGAATATAGATGGCTGGAAACACCGGCCCATACCATCTATGACGTTTTGCAGATATGTCCTGCCGTGGCCGCCAACAAAAACGTCGTCATCAGCTCCTTTGAATCTGGCCCTCTCCATCCCACCAGCGAGGAACTGCGCCGCGGTTGGCGCGTGAATGGCCGTACCGTACACATTCCCGTAGGCGAAAATATTGCGGCCATCCCGTTTGAGATCTTTGACGAATGGTACATTTTCTCTTCCACTGCTCCGGAAATCGATTTCAAGGTCTTTGTGAAATTTGACTGGTTTA
>DAHUXF010000222.1 GCA_027307295.1 Acidobacteriaceae bacterium | reverse complement strand
ATCCTCTCCATTGCAGCATCCGGAGTGGTGGCACTTTGCCGACTGCAATCAGAAGCAGGATGTTCCTCGCGTCAGCGAACCTCCCGCAGGCCAGTTTCAGGCCTGTGATCTGCAGATCATCGCCGCTCCGGGACTTACCCTGAATAATCTGGGTGGCGGAAGGTATCAGTTGATCTGGACTCCCTTGGCGGGCGCGGTGGATTTTCTGGAAGAAGCAGTAGACCCGAACTTTGCCACCGCGGCGGTAAAACAGCAGACCACTACCGGCAATGTCACGATTTATGGCCAGCCTCCGGGAGACTATTACTATCGCATTCGCCGCCAGATCGGTTCAGTCTCCAGTGATTATTCAAATGGCGTGGCCATCCGAATCGATGCAGCTACTGGATTTCGGCAGGAAGCCGCTGCGCATTACAACGATCAAACATTATTTGATGTTCACAGCGCGTTGCTGCGCATGAGCGCCGCGCGCGGAGATCTCTTCGCCGTGATGAGCGTGCCGGAGCATTATCGTGAACGCGAAACAGCTGCGCATGCAACGCAATTGAAAGCAGTGATGGGTAATGAGCCGCTGGCTTTGAGCTTTGGCGGGATTTACCACCCCTGGCTGATTGGCCGCGAGGAAAACGATCTGAGCAATCTGCGCACCACGCCTCCTGAAGGCGCGGCTGCAGGCATCATGGCAAAGCGCTCAACCAGTCGTGGGCCGTGGATTTCGCCGGCCAATGAAAAGCTGAGTGGAGTAGTGGCGCTTTCGCCTGCAATCTCGCGCGACCATCGCCAGTTTCTGCAGGACTCGCAGATCAATCTGGTCCGTCAGGAGCCTGCCGGTTTCATGTGGCTTTCCGCCGCCACGCTCAGTGATGATGACGATCTGCTTCCCATCAACGTCCGGCGTCTGCTCTCATTCCTGCGGAAAACGGCATTACTGGTGGGCAATCAATATGTTTTTGAGCCGTTAAGCGATGTATTTCGCAGAGGCGTGCAACGCGGCTTTGAAAATCTTCTTACTGACCTGGCTCATCGCGGCGCATTTGCCGGCAATACGCAGAGCCAGCAGTTTCAGGTTGTGACCGATGGCGGATTGAACACAGCCATCACGGCAGACCAGGGAAGGTTTTACGTGGAGCTGCGCGTTGCGCCTTCCTTGCCGCTGCATTTTCTCACGGTGCGGCTGTTGCAGCAGGCGGACCGCACATTTGTGACGGAGGGTAGATAAGCCATGGCCGCTTTTCCGCCTTATCCGTTTACAGCGTTTAACTTTTCGGTGGAGATTAACGTCCCCTTCCTGGGACCTACCTTGTGCAACGCCGCCTTTTCTGAATGCGATGGTCTCGAAATGACCATGGACGTAAAAACTATTCGCGAAGGCGGAAACAATGCGCAGCAGATCAGGCTGATAGGCGCGGTAAATTACGGCCAGCTTACGCTCAAGCGCGGCATGACCAATAACTTTGATCTGTGGGATTGGTTTGACGCGCAGCAACATGCCACGCCTCAGCAATTGCGCAAAGACCTGCGCGGCGATGTGGATGTGGTGCTGCTGGGTTCAGACAAAAAGACAGAGCAGGTGCGCTTCATCCTGAAAAAGTGCCTGCTCACCAAACTGAAGGCTCCGGCGCTGAACGCCAAAGATGGCATGGTTGCCGTGGAAGAGATGCAGCTCAGCTATGAATCCATGACGTTGAAGCGTCCGCAAGGGGGTGCGTAATGGCAACACCGCCGATCAACGCTCCGCAACAGATTGGAGGGCTGGCGAAAGCCGAACTCCGCCAGCTGGATGCTAATTTTCTCAATGAGATCAATCCGGATAAATCAACCAAGATACAGTTCAATCCGGATTCGTTAAAGGTCACCTTTTCTAACCAGCTCAAGGCGCAAGAGGGCGGCGATCAGAATGGGCCGCAGGCTATCCAGTTTTCTGGAGCGGGATCCACCAAGCTTGCTGTGACGTTGTACTTTGACGTTACGGCAGAACTGCCCACCGGATTGCCGGATGTGAATGATGTGCGCAAGCTTACCCAGCGCGTGGCCTACTTTATTCGGGCCAACAAAGAGGGCAGCGGCAGATCCGTTAAGTACATTCCTCCAGCCATACGCTTCATCTGGGGCACATTTGTCTTTGACGGCGTGATGGAATCCATGGATGAAACGCTGGAAATGTTTTCCGCAGAGGGCCGTCCGTTGCGGGCGAATGTGACGATCGGCATTACCCGCCAGGAGATAACGGAATTCAGTTTTGCTACAGGAGTCAAAGATCCGCCGGCAGCCACGCGGCGCGGTGGATCAGCGCCGGGAACCGCGCCTATGACAGAAGCGCCCTCCGGCTCCAATTTGCAGAATATGGCTGCGAATCAGCCAGGTGGCAGTGGTGGCGGATCGGGCGCGAATGGCGGCTGGCAGGCAATTGCGTCGGCCAATGGGATTGAGAATCCACGGCTGCTTGATCCGGGGCAGTTGATTGATCTGAATCCGCCGAGTCTGAGCGTAAGCGGCGGTATTGGAGTGAATGCCGGTGTGAGCGTTGGCGTGGGCGTGGATGTAAGCGCCAGCGCCCAGATAGGTTGAACAGACGGATAACGACAAGCTGATAGATCGGCAAACGTAAGAGGAGAAACGATGGCAGTTGTAATTAATGACATGGAAGTAGCGCCGCACCAAGCCGCGCAGGCATCTGGAGCGCAAAGTAAAGCAAGTGACGGCGGCATAAAGGACAAGATGAAGCAGATAGAAAAAACTTTACACCAGAGTCATCAGCGCGAGTCTCGCCTGGAGGCCTACTAACTTTATGGCATCAGGCGCAACAGCAACCTCTGCAGTCCGGGCGGCACGTCCATCCGTGGTTCTGAGTGGACAGGAGGAGACGTCTCTGAAGCAGGGGTTGCTCGCGCTGACGATCGCCGAGAGCGTACATGGTATGTACCACTGTGATGCGCGTTTCGGCAATTGGGGGCCGAAAGCCAATTCCATTGACTTCCTATATTTTGACCGCACCAAGCTGGATTTCGGGAAGTCTGTTCAGATCAAGCTGGAAGCGGACAAGATGTTTGATGGCCGCATCTCGGCAATTGAGGCTGAGTTTAAAGAAGGCAGCCCGCCGGAGATCGCCATCCTGCTGGAAGACCGCTTCCAGGATTTGCGCATGACGCGCCGCACGCGCACCTTTGCCGATGCCAGCGATTCCAACGTGATGAACCGCATTGCGCAGGACCACGGCTTGCAGGCGAACATCAATATTTCCGGACCGACTTACAAGGTGCTGGCCCAGGTCAACCAGAGCGACCTGGCTTTTATGCGTGACCGCGCCCGCAGCATTGACGCTGAAATCTGGATGGATGATCGCACGCTCTATGCCAAACAACGGTCGGGCCGCAATAACGGCACCGTCTCATTGAGCTATGGCAGCGAACTGCGCGAGGTATCGGTCATCGCCGATCTGGCTGGCCAACGTACCGCAGTCAGCGTGAATGGCTGGGATGTTGCTTCCAAATCAACGTTGAAGCATGAAGCCACTGCCCAGGCGATCAGCAATGAACTGAATGGCGACACCAGCGGACTGAATATTTTGAAGTCTGCTTTTGGCGAGCGTAAAGAATCCCTGGTCCATACAGTCCCATTGAACAGCAATGAAGCGCAGGCCGAGGCCGAGAGCGTATTAAGGATGACGGCGCGGCGTTTTGTCACCGCGCGCGGCGTGGCCCAGGCCAACGCCAAGCTGCGAGTGGGCACATATGTTGATCTGCAGGGGCTGGGGCCGCTCTTTAATGGAAAGTATTACCTCACGCATGTGAAGCATGTGTTTGATGGCGCGGATGGTTTTCGCACGGAGTTTACCGGTGAACGTCCCGGCATAGGGCGAGCGCAATGATGAGAAGGAACAATAATGCATAGCACATCTGACCATTCGCCGGTAGACCTGCTGTTGCAGACGGGCGCTTATGCTGCGCCCGGAGGCCGGTGGTTTGGAATCTATCCCGCGCTGGTCAGCGATATTAAAGATCCCGATGGAAGTGGCCGCGTCAAGGTCACGTTGCCCTGGTCACCCGATACAGGTTCAGACCGTTATGAAATGTGGGCGCGCCTTGCCACTATGATGGGCGGCAATAACCGGGGGAGCTGGTTCATCCCGGATGTGAATGATGAAGTGCTGGTGGCATTTGAGGCCGGCGATCCACGCCGCCCGTATGTGCTTGGCGGCTTGTGGAATGGAAATGACTCACCCCCTGAGTCCATGGATGGCGGCGGGCAGAACAATAAAAAAGTCCTGCGCTCCCGCAACGGCGTAAAGATAACCCTGGATGACCAGAACGGCCAGGAAAAATTTATTGCTGAAACGCCAGGAGGGCAAAAGATCACTTTACAGGATGGGCCGGGTTCAATCGAAATCGCTGACAGCAACGGAAACTCGATCAAGCTGGAGGCAAGCGGCATTACGGTGAATGCGGCGGCCAAGGTCACGGTCACAGCCAGCCAGGCTGAAATTACCGCCAGCATGGTAACGGTGAACGCGCCCATGGCAACGTTCAGCGGCACGGTGCAGGCACAGACGGTTATTTGCAGCAGCATCATCAGCGCGTCATACACGCCGGGAGCAGGGAACATCTGGTGAAACAGTTGACGGAAGGACATGTCGAGTGGACCACCGCAGCGCCGTTATGGCGGCTGACGGGAGATCCCACGGTCGCGGACAACCGCGTTAAGTTCCGCACGCCGACCATTTTGCGTTTTGCCAGCGACACGTTCATGGATGAGTTCCACAGCATTCTGAACGCGGAGCCGCAGCGGCTCACCGAATATGTGGTTGCGCCTGAAACCTGGAACTCTCCACCCAATGAGCCGGCGCCCGCGCCACAGAAAACTGGCATGGCGCTTACGCTGCTGCGGGCGCGCAATCGGGCTGTGCAGCGCTTACAGGCAAGAGGCAGCCGGGTCATTGGAGCTTCAGGTGGCGCTCCAAGCACAGATGGCCGCAAGATTATAAAGCTCTATCAACCTGTCCATCAGCGTTACTACATGATAGCCACCTGCCTGGTGTGCCGCACGCTTGGCTTGCCCGACAGAAGAATTGATGCCGGGGCGCAGGAGAAGGCCAGCTTCGTGGTGCGTCTGCTGCAACCGCATTCCACCGCTGACAAGATTGCGCCTGATCCACGTGATTGCGACGAATTTGCGCTGGTCAACAAACAATGGCAGCCGGTGAGTAACCCAGACGCGCTGCTGGACGGTGAAGAACGGCATGCATTATCGCCCGCTGCTTATACAGAAGATGATCTGCGCCGCCGCCGTTTGCTGGTAGGCCTGATTCCAGTAGGAGACCGCGAGCGTTTCATGCAGGCAGTTCAACCGAACCCTGCTGGCGCT
>DAHUXF010000221.1 GCA_027307295.1 Acidobacteriaceae bacterium | reverse complement strand
TGATTTTCTGCTCTGGCGGCGAGATGACATCCCGGCATATCAACTGGCCGTGGTGGTGGACGATGCCGCCATGCAGATGACTGAAATAGTGCGCGGCGCCGATCTGCTCAAAAGCACGGCACGGCAACGATTGCTGATGTCAGCCCTGGGACATCGAATGCCGGCATATTTCCACTGTCCGTTGATGCGCGATGAGAAAAATACCCGGCTGGCGAAACGGCACGACGCTCTAAGTTTGCGCAAAATGCGGGAACAAGGCATGAAACCAGAAAAACTTCTGGAGCAGTTTGCCAATGAGATTGACGGGTTAAAAGGGCTTCCCGGCCACCTAGGTCCTCAACCGCGCTAACAGCTCTTGGCTGCTGTAGATTCGCGCTCTTCGCGTTGATTCGCGGCCCATATTTTTCCTGATCTGAACCACAATAGATATGAAGGAACGCGAAGAAGTAAAATCTGCCGCGTGATTTATGCAGACGGACGCTGATCAGATTTCATTGCGTAGAACTTTCCTCATCAGTGTTGATCAGTGTAAATCAGTGGTAGGCCTTCTTTCTGCATTCATCTGCGCAAAATCTGCGGCGAAGAAGGGTACACAACTCGGGCGAACCACTCTAGAAGCGCGGAGGCGCGGAGATGATCCAGTTGGTTAGCGGCACGGTGGCGGAAGGTGAGCGCCCGCTTTGACCGCAGCACGCCGCTGGAACTCGATGACCTTCCCGCGAGCCTCCGCTGGTATCCACTTTGCTGGCACAGAGACAAATCTGGTTGGAATGTAATACTCAATGAGCTGCCCCATAAATTACCTCACTGCACGCCCAAAGCCTTGCTATGCAAATCATCGGCGGCCCGCGAAGCAGGCAAGCAAGCTTCAGTAACTGAAATAAACAGGTGCAGTAAAGTAGAGACATCAGGACATTCCGCGATGTGCGGGCAGAAGATGGGCCCAGGGCCCTCATCCCTAAGGATGAAGGGCCCAGCATTTTCTTCAGCAGCCTGGCGTTTGTTCCTGAGGATGCTGCAGCCGCCAGCGATGAGCGCCAGACGGAGCCCACCATAGTTTCATGGTCAGTTCGTTCCGCCTCGCGCAGGCTGTGTGGATGAAGCCGGTTTTGTCTCCGCCGGTTTTCCCAAATCCCCAAACGGCCATAAGCCTATTGCCTTAAGAAAAACATCACTGTGCTTTTCCGTCAGCATTCTGGCGCTCTTTTCCGCCGGCCATGGATTGGCCAGGCGCTCCGGACGGTCCGCGATCCAGAAAGCTGCCAATCCCATCACGGTGGCATCGCGGGTCAGCAGGTCAGGCTTGACCTTGTCAAACGTATCCACCGCAGAGTGGTGCGTGTATTTATAGTCCGGAGAGTCCTGCCCCATGTTGATGCCAGGAAGTCCGGCAAGAATAAATGGCCCGGCATCCGTTCCAAAGACAACGTTATCGTCCACATCGACTTCGCCAAACGCTTTGATGGATTGGGTAAATTGCTTGACTGCGGGAATCAGATCATCCCGCCCGCCCAGACTGAGCTTTACGACCGGCCCTTGTCCAGTATCTAGAATCAATGCCGCCACATGGTTCGTCATCTCATCTTTGTGCATTTTGGTATAAGCCAGTGAACCCAGCAATCCCTGTTCTTCCCCGGTGAAGAGCACAAAGCGGATGGTGCGTTTTGGCTTGAAGCCGCTGAGCTTGATGGCCTTAGCTGCTCCCAGGGTAGTGGCCACGCCACAGCCATCATCTGTGGTGCCGTCGGCCAGGTCCCAGGAATCCAGATGGCCGCCAACCACCACAACTTGCTCAGGATGTTCGGAGCCGCGTATCTCGCCCACCACATTAGCGGAATCCACCGGACCGTTGCTCACGCTGTTCTGTACATTGATCTTGATGCGCACAACCTTGCCCTGGTCCAGAAAACGCTCCAGCATCTGCTGGTCTTCGGCGATCATGCTGACTACGGGAATTTCATAATAAGTGTCAAAGCCCATGGCTCCGGTATGCGTCAGATGCATGCCAGCCGGAAAACCGCCACCCTGCCCGCCTATAACGGCAACAGCGTGAGATTCCCGTGCCTTTTTTAGAAAATCACCGAAGCGGGAAAATCCACTCATGGCTTGCTGCCCTGTGGGCGCGGCGCCCTTCCTTACAATCAGCAGCACCTTGCCGGTCCAGCCGCTGGAGTTGCTTTTGACCTCTTCTTCCAGGCGGTTGACATTCACTGCAACCACATCGGCTTCGTCGCCGCCCGCTTTGGTAGACCCGACCCATCCCATGGAATCCACGGTTAGCCGGCGGCGGATGGGGGAGATGATTCCGGCCTCCGCCGAGATGCGCGTCCAGCCGTGCGAGATCTGCCATTTTTCCACATGAACATTTTCCAGTCCCATGGCGCGCATCTTCTGCATGCCCCATTGCACGGCCTGTTCAGCCTGCGGTGAACCGGTGACGCGCGCGCCAATGTAGTCGGAGAGTTCTTCCAGATCGTTATAGGCCTCAGAGCTCATCATGCCCTGGCCGGCAATGGCGGTCAGCGCAGGCAGCGTGCCGTCTTCTCCCGGCGCTGGAAGCTCATGAGCGGCAGCCATGGCAGGCAGCGCGCAGCACAATAACAACAGCAGAAGCTTTGTGGGTGCCGAAAGTAGTAAACGGTGGTGCATTTTAGTATCACCTCAATAGAACTGTGGAGCAGAACGGATTATATCTTCAATATGGACGCATCAGTGACGATAACGGTTAGCAGCGGCCAGCGTCATTTACCCAGTGTCATTTACAATGTGTCGCGCCTTGAAACGGACTTCTATGAAGATTTTTGCCCTCTTGTTTTGCTTATATACAGGGTTGCTCGCAGCCCAGCCATTGCCGCCTGCTCCGAAAGCCCACCTGACGGACGTTACCCCGAAACCTGGTTTTTTCAACGAACCAGCTATTGCGGTGAATCCAAAAAATCCGAAACAAGCAGCGGCAGCATGGCAGGTCAATGTGAGCGCCGCGTACTCTCAGGATGGCGGCGAGACATGGAAAGTGGCGGAAGGAACAGCGCCCAAAGACTATCGCGTGTCCGGCGACGTCTCTCTGGCCTATGACGCCGCGGGCCATGCCATCCTGTGTTACATCGCTTTTGACAAGCTGGGTTCAATGAACTATTGGGCGCGAGGGGCCACACGCAACGGTATCTTCATCCGCCGCTCATTGGATGGCGGACAGACCTGGGAACCGGAGGCCATCCCTGTGTTCGCACATGACTCCACGCCGGGCATCCCTTTTGAAGACAAGCCCTGGGTGGTAGCGGATACCTCCAGCCCGCATGCCGGGAATCTTTACATCGGCTGGACGCAGTTCACGCTGGCCGCCAGCGATCTGGTCTTTTCCCGCTCTACGGACGGCGGCAAAACCTGGTCCAAGCCAATCAAACTGAGCAGCGTTTCCGGCCTGCCGCGCGATGATAACGGCGCGCTGGAAGGCTTTCACGGCGTCGTGGGGCCTGACGGTACGCTGTACACCATCTGGGACGGCCGCGATGGCATCATGATGGCGGTCTCGCATGACGGCGGCGCAACCTTCAGCAAAGAACGTCTTATCATCGCGGCAGGGCCAGGCTATTTTGGCATTGAAGGCGTCCAACGCTCGAATGGCTTTCCCCAGATTGGTCTCGATCCGCGTAGCGCGATCGGGAGCAAAAACGATCCGCGTAGCGCGATCGGCGGTAAAGATGATCCCCGAGGCGTGAAAGCCGGCGGCATCCTCTATGTTGCCTGGAGCGACTACAGCAATGGCGATGTGGATGTCTTTGTAGCTTCTTCCTCTGATCGCGGCCAGACATGGAACAAGCCGGTCCGCGTGAACACTGATCCCATCCACAACGGCAATGACCAGTTCTTCCAGTGGCTGGCTGTTGATCCGGAAAGCGGCGCAGTCAATCTGATTTTCTATGACCGCCGCACAGACAACCGGCTGACCACCGTGACGCTGGCCCGCTCCACGGACGGCGGACAGACTTTCCAGAATTACACCTGGGACCCCGAAGGATTTGAAGCCGAAGGCGACTTCCTGGGCGACTATCTGGCCATTACCGCGTTCGGCAACAAGGTGTTTGGCGCATGGGCGCACCAGACCACCGAAGAAGCCAAAGTCGAGCACGGCAAACGCACGCGGACTAAATTGCGCGTGGGCACTGCGGACTTTAATTAGCACAGAGCTTGTCCGTTAGGAAATCTCTTTCATCCAGTGCTTGCGCTACACTTTTTTAAATATTCGAAGGAGCGACTCGGCAGCCGCTCCTTCACGAGTTAGAAATAAATCGACGCGCTTATCGCGATTGCAGCACAATCAACTGGTCCGAACCTCCATCTGTGACATACGTGTTGCCATTGGCCAAATCCACTGCTACTCCAGTTGGAAAGACGGCTGGCACCGTTATGGTTTGCACTACGCGATTGCTGTCTCCATCAAGGATCGTCACGCTTCCCCCATTACTGTTTGCTACATAGACCTTGTTGTTAATCAGGTTCACGTCAACTCCATTTGGAAATGGCCCGGTTGGGACCTCAGTCAGTTCCTGGTTTGTAACGCCATCAATCACGGAAAGGACATTTGTTACCAGAACGGTGGCATAGGCAAGATCCAGGCGGAAATTGGTAGCCAGGTTCGCTACGCTGGTGTTTTGCGAAATACTGGCGAGTTGGGTATTTGTTGTTCCATCAAAGATCAGGATTGCTCCGGGAAATCCGCCGCCGCCAATAAAAATACGATTGGTTTTAGGATTCACGGCAATACCGGAAGGCTGGGCTGCAACGGGAACTTGCGCAATGATGGTATTGGTATTGCCATCGATGACGATGTACTGCCCGTTATCAGCATCGCTTGCATAGATGCGGTTTGTCACTGGATTGACGGCGAGTCCCTGCAGGCCAATCGCGCTGCCGCTGGCAATAGGTATATTCGTGATGATGGCATCGGTTCTGCCGTCGATCACCGCGACGTGACATGTGGCTGCATTAAAACTACAACTGGTGGCATAAATGCGATTGGTTAAAATGTTCACCGCTACTGCAACCGTGTTTCCTCCAACACTAATCCTGGAAGTGACCTGCTGTGTATTGCCGTTAATGACCGCGACTTGTTCCGCAGCATCTACCGACACATACACCTTATTGGTTATTGGATTTACAGCCACACCAACCGGTTGAGGGCCAACTGTAATGGTTGTTAGCACGGAATCAGCCTTGAGAGATGGAAACGATAAAAGGACGAAACCCGCGAGACTTAGGATCGCTTTCTTCATAAACACAAAATCTCCATTCTGGTTGAGAGTCCAGGGGATGCCAGAAGCTATAGCAACTATTGTGCCGCGAAACGCAGAAGGAGAACTGCTGCTG
>DAHUXF010000220.1 GCA_027307295.1 Acidobacteriaceae bacterium | reverse complement strand
TCCCGGACTGTCGCAAGTCGCGATGGGGATTATGGCGATGGAGCTGGCGCGGGGCGATGCCAGTGTTACCACCTTTTTCGGTGTCCACAGCGGACTGGCGATGGGAACCATTGCCTTGCTGGGCAGCGACGCGCAAAAGGAAAAATGGCTGCCCGCAATGGCCCGAATGGAAAAACTCGGCTGCTTCGGGCTGACGGAGCCGGACTTCGGCTCGAATCCCGGCGGCATGCGCACGCGCGCGAAGAAGGTTGGCAAGGAGTATGTGCTGAACGGCGAGAAGATGTGGATCACTTCCGGCACCATCGCCGACGTCGCCGTGATATGGGCCAAATCAGAAGAACATAACAACCGAGTCCGCGGCTTTTTGGTGGAGACCAACCGTCCTGGCTTCAAAGCGGATGACGTTCATGGCAAATGGTCCTTGCGGGCTTCAGTGACCTCCGGCCTATCCCTGCAGGACGTGCACATTCCGGCGGAGAATATCCTGCCCGGCTCGGATGGCCTGAAGTCGCCGCTGGGGTGCCTGAACCAGGCGCGCTATGGCATTGGCTGGGGCGCGATTGGCGCTGCCATGTCGTGCTATGACACGGCGCTGCAATATTCCAAGGTGCGCAAGCAGTTCCGTGACCAGCCGATTGCATCTCATCAACTCGTCCAGGACAAGCTCACCTGGATGATCAGCGAAATCACCAAGGGCCAGCTGTTGGCGCTGCAAGTGGGCCGTCTCAAAGACGCAAACAAGGTGGGACACCAGCATATCTCCATGGCCAAGCGCAATAATGTCTGGATGGCCCTGGAGTGCGCCCGCATGGCCCGCGACATCCTGGGAGCAAATGGAATTGCCGATGATTACCCGGTCATGCGCCACATGATGAACCTGGAGTCGGTAAAGACATACGAAGGCACGCACGATATTCACGCGCTGATCCTGGGCGAACACGTTACCGGCGTCAGCGCATTTTGATCCGCTTGCACTGCAAGGAATACGGCAGGAAAGCGGAGAAATCTGGAGGATCCAATGGCGACCCACGTGGCTGACAAGCAAAGCAACCCCAAAAATATGGCCAACCTGATGGAGTTTGAGCTGGCGCTGGAGTTTGCCCGCGTTGTGGAGGAAGCAGCCATCGCCTCAGCGCACACTATGGGTACGGGTGACCGGCACAAGGCGGACCAGGTTGCCACGGAAGCCATGCGCAACACCATGGACACGGTGCCCATGCGCGGAACCATCGTTATCGGCGAAGGCGAACGCGATGAGGCTCCTATGCTGTACATTGGCGAGCAGGTTGGCGCGGGCTGGCATGACGGAGCAAAGTTTCCCCAAGTGGATATCGCTGTAGACCCGCTGGAAGGCACCAACCTGTGCGCTACGGGCGCTCCGGGCGCTATCACGGTGCTGGCCGCATCAGAAAAAGGCGGCCTGTTGAACGCGCCCGATTGCTACATGGAAAAACTGGTGGTGGGACCATCCTGCAAGGGCGCGGTAGACCTGGATGCCCCTGTTGCCGAGAACCTGAAAGGCATTGCCCGCCGGTTGAGCCGTGATGTTTCCGATCTGGTGGTGGTGGTGCTGGACCGTCCACGCCATGCCAAGCTCATTGAAGATATTCGCAAAACGGGTGCGCGCATACGGCTGATTACGGATGGCGACCTTTCCGCAGGCATCGCCGCGGCCGTCATCGGCACCGGAGTTCACGCCGTCATGGGCAGCGGCGGCGCTCCGGAAGGCGTAATCACCGCTGCGGCCATGCGCTGCTTAAACGGCGAGATTCTGGCTCGATTGGTCATTGATACTCCTGAGCTTGAAGCCCGCATAGAAAAGATGGGCATCAAAGACAAGAAAAAGATTTATACCGCCAGGGACCTGGCGCCCGGCAACCACATCATCTTCGCCGCCACCGGTGTGACCGACGGCGCGTTGATGAAGGGCGTGCGCTTCTTCGGCGAAGGCACCCGCACATCGTCCATTGTGATGACCCGCCATAGCGGCAAAGTACGCTTTGTCGAAAGCATTCACCTGGCCAAGCGCGCAGATGTGAAGGTCAGGTTTGCATAATTCCACCACTGATAAACACTGATCTCACTGATCGGAAAAAATCGGGCAAGGAAACAAAGACGCAAAGTATTTCTATATGCAATTGGTCTTGCCTGCTTAACTGGAATTCGTGCCTGTTCGCGTTGATTTGCGGCCGATTCTTTGTTCAATCAGTGTTATCAGTGCCGATCAGTGGTAAAAATCTTATCTTGTCGTCATCGTTCATCGTCGGCAACGCGCGTCGTCTGGTGATCGGGAGACAAGATGACGGCGTTGTCGTGCGATCTTCCGATCCCGGCGCTGTCTACGCTATCTGCGTCCTTTGGGCATGGGCGGCCAGTCTTTAGGATTCCCCTGGAAGAGCGCCTTGGCTACCTCGTGGCGTCCCGGACCGGTGCCGTCATTTACCGCGAAGCGCGCGGGATGCTCGGCTGATCCTGACCACATGGAAACGCCCGCATACGCGCCATCTTTCCGCAGAATGTAGTAATGCATGCTGATGTAGATCAGCCTGGACATATCATTGTTGTAATTGCGGACAATGCGTTTCAGCGCGTCCATGCCGGCATCTTCAGGAGACATGCCGTGGCGCATGTTCTCCACAATCGTATGCGCGCCGGCGACTTTGATGTTCTCCTCGCCGCTGCCCGTTGCTCCCGCTGCGCCCACATCCTGGTCACAGTAGCAGCCGGCCCCGATAATTGGGGAATCGCCACATCTTCCGGCAAGCTTCCAGGCCAGCCCGCTGGTGGTAGTGACGCTGGACATTTCGCCTTTCTCATTCAATGCGGAACAATTAATGGTGCCCGTAGGCGGATCAAGCACTTTCCGGATAGCATCCAGGCGGCGCTCCTCCGGAATGCCGATCTCTGCCGCCAGCGCATACAACCGCTTCACCGGCTGCGGCTGGCCTTCCAGCGCCCCTGTCTCCAGACCCGGAGGAAATTTAAAGTTCGGATCAGCCAGGCCCGGTCCCCACCAGTCACGGTCAGAGTGATATTCCTTCCACAACTGCCATATCTTGCGCGAATGTTCCGTCAACAGATTTTCTTTGGGGAAGCCCATCAACAGTCCAAACCGCGTTGCACCCTCACCCACCAGCATGACGTGGCCGGTGTGGTCCATCACGGTTTTGGCCAGTGAGGCCACGTTCTTGATGTCGCGCACGCCGCCAACCGACCCTGCGCGACGGGTGGGGCCATGCATGCAGCAGGCATCCAGTTCCACCACGCAATCTTCGTTCGGCAAGCCGCCCAATCCAACGCTGTCATCTTCAGGATCATTCTCCGGCCCGGAAACCACGGTGATGGCGGCATCCAGCGTGTCCGCGCCTTCCTGCAGCCGCTTGTACCCGGCGTCAATGTGGCTGCCCCGCGGCGTGATTCCGTTCGCCGCACAAATCATGATGTTTTTGGCCGGCGTGGTGCGCGGCACTTTCAGGTTCTGTTGCGCATCCTTGTTCTGCAATGCATTATTGCCTCTGGCAGCCGGTCCAGCAGCCAGCGCGGCCGAGGTTACGGCCAGTCCCGAGAGAAAATCTCTGCGCTTCATAGGCCCTCACTTGGTGATTAGACGAAACGCAGAAGGATATCAGATATGAGGAGCGTGTTTATAGGGCCATCCGTTCCTCTGGCTCTTTCAGTCACATTTTCAGGAAACCGGACGAACGCAACCTGGTTAAAAACAAAATGCGGCCCCCTCAACACAGGAGGCCGCTGAGGTTGAAAGCTGCTTTTAAAAGCCCAACCAGAGCTCGTTGACCCACATGCCATTCGCACAGCTGGGGCATGAGTAAACAGGGAACAATTGATTACCCGCCGAAGTTTGCGTTCCGGCAATCACATAAGAAGGGCCAGCCATTGCTCCTGTGGAAGAAACCGGCCAGAAACTGTCAATAGGGATATCAACAGTACAATTCGTCAGCGTTGAATTTCCATTGATGTTGCACTGCACGAAGGTGCGGTCCGCATTGATCACCTGTACACGGAAAGCATAACCTGATTCCGAACAGGCAGGACCCATTTGCCCAGGCATGCAGTTGTGCACAGTTGGAGATTGACTGGTGGAAATGATGTACATGTAGTAGTAGGCATCTGACCCGCAGGTCAGACAGTAGTGGATGTTGGTAATAGCTGCATAAGCAGAGCCATTGATCTGGCTTGGCGTGTTAGTGTACTGGGAATAATAGAAGATGAGGGCTTGGTCGGCCCTGGTTGTATCCCAGTAAAATCCGTATTCCTGGTCGCCTGCTGAACACCTGTTGGAAGACACATAGGCCACGGCCAAGGCGTATGAACCCTGGGGAGACCCCACTGCATACGAACCGCCTCCCACGTAGCCTTGCATGGCCAGTCCCTTTGCATTTGAAAACGGCTGGCTTATCGTAAACATGGTTGCCGGAGGCGGAGTGGAACCTATCAACGCGGAACAGGGACCAAAAGTCGATTCAACGCCGATGGGATAGTTGTTGATGAAGTAATAGGCTGCCGGCGGACGTATACGCTGGACACCATAAGGGGTCAGCGCATCGTCACCGCTGGTTGTCATGATCTCGCAATTGTTGCTCGAACTGGTACAGGGATTTGCATTGGTAGGATTGGGCGCCCAGTATAAGTTGTAGTCCAATGGTTCGTTTTCGCCTTCAATAATGGTCCATGGGGGAGCATCCTGGTTTTGGGTCACAGATTGGGCCTGGACACTAGAAGAGGACATGATAAGCAGCACAAGTATAAATAGCACGACGCTGATTGCAGGTTTCACAGTGCCTCCTTTATGGCGATAAGGAAGCTATATCAATCCAGATGAAAACACTGTGAAAACTGCATTTTGTTCTAGAAACGGATCGAAACATCAAAGCAATCAGATTGATTAATCAACTCTAATGTGGCGGAGCAGAATTATCTCCCGTGATTAAGAACCTCATCTAGGCCTAAAGAACTACCCGGCCATCTTCTCCGCCGTGTTCTGGTCAGCGCGGAAGCGCAACAGCGCTCCCACGCGTCCGGCCTTCTCCAGTTCAGGATCGTTGGCAACAAAGCGGATCTCCGCTCCATTGCGCAACGCCAGGTCTACCAGCGCATCGGAAATGTCGCCGATTTCGCGCGTCTCATGTCCGCAAACCGCACAGGTCTTGACCATGCGCGTATCCAGATGGCGGCAATTGCTGCACTCTACCGCTTCCGCAGTAAAGTTACGGTCCACCAGAAGCATCTGCACTTCCTGGCGTTCCAGGGCATTCAATACATGCCGCAGCCCCACAGCGCCGCGCGCGTTGCGTTGCGCCTCGCCTACGGCCTCCAGCACCAGGTTGCGCTGTTCTGACTGCTGTGACTCCCGCAGGATGCGGTTCGCCTGTTCCTTCACCTCGTCCGCAGTAGCCACCATGGCATCCACCAGGATGCGGCCGC
>DAHUXF010000021.1 GCA_027307295.1 Acidobacteriaceae bacterium | reverse complement strand
GCCAGCGACCATGCCTTTTCTGAATTGGATGGCACATTGAACACGGAGAATGCCAATTTCACATGGCAAAACGACCAGGTCACATTCATTGACAGTCATGATGTTCCCCGCTTTCTCACGGTAAACAACAATACAAACCGGCTGAATGAAGCCACGGCGTTTCTGCTTACGTGCCGGGGTATCCCCATCATCTTTTACGGAGATGAACAGTTTCTCCATAATGACACCAATGGCGGCGGCGACCCTTTCAACCGGCTGTGGATGAGTTCCTTCAGCACCACCACAACTCCATATAAGTTGATCGGGCAATTGGGTGCGCTGCGGCAGAGCAACAGCGCGCTGGCCTACGGAGGGTTTCAGCAGCGCTGGATCAACAATGATGTTTATATTTATGAAAGAAAATTCTTTAATGACATAGTGCTGGTGGCCATCAACAAAAATGACACCACCGGTTTTTCCATTACCGGCCTCAATACCGCTCTTGCTCCTGGCAGCTACGCGGATTATCTTGGCGGGCTTCTGGGTGGATTCGGCATGACTGTAAGTACCGGCACAGGCGGCAACAATCCGGTGACTGCATTTACTCTGCCGCCACACACCGTTGCGGTCTGGCAGGCCCCCGCCACAGCCGGCGCGCCTGAAGTTGGATCGATAGGCCCCACGGTGGGACAGTCTGGCGTGCGGGTCACAATTGCAGGCAAGGGATTTGGAGCATCCACGGGCAGCGTGCTCTTTGGAACAAGCGCGGCCAGCATCGTGAGCTGGTCAGATACGCAGGTTGTTTTCAGCGTGCCTGGCGTATCTCCCGGTGTTTACAATGTGCAGCTCAAGAATTCCGGCGGCGCGGCAGCCAACACGATCCAGTTCAAAGTACTGACCGCCAAGCTCGTCCCGGTGACGTTTACAGTCAACAATGCTATTTCCACTAATGTCGGCGATTTCATTTTTCTCACTGGCAATACCGTGGAACTGGGGAACTGGGGCACAACGTTTGATACAGCCGTTGGCCCAATGCTTGACCCAAATTTTCCTAACTGGTTCCTCAACGTGTCCGTTCCAGCAGGGCAGACGATTCAATTCAAATTCATCAAGATTGCGGCCAATGGAGCTGTGACCTGGGAAAATGGATCGAATCACACCTTTACGGTTCCCACAAGCGGGACCGGAGCAGTGAATGTGAACTGGCAATTCTGACCCGCGCTTGGAGCAGAACGGGCACGAAGGCTTGCGGTATTTACACATAGATACCCGGCGCTTCGTGCCCGATTTTTTGCACATACTCAACATACGATCCCGGATACACATGCGGATTGCGGTCAGTCCCGCTCTCCCCGCCCAGTTCCAGCACTCTTGTGCCTAGTCCGCGCAGGAACATGCGATCGTGCGACACAAAAATCATTGTGCCTTCAAAATCTTTCAGCGCTTCCACCAACATCTCTTTGGTGGCCAGGTCAAGATGGTTGGTCGGTTCGTCCAGGACCAGAAAATTGGGCGGGTTGTACAGCATCAGGGCCATCACCAACCGGGATTTTTCACCTCCTGAAAGAGCGCGGATTTTCTTGTCAACATCATCTCCGGAAAACTGGAAAGCGCCTGCGAGCGTCCGCAATGATCCAAGGCTGTCATGGGGAAAGTCTCTCTGTAATTGCTCAATGATGGTCAGGTCAGGGGTGAGCACATCAAGAGACTGCTGTGCGAAATATCCCATGATCAGGCTTGCGCCCAGCCGAACTTTGCCCGCGTCAGGCTGCGTTGCTCCGGCAATCATCTTGAGCAGTGTGGTTTTGCCCGCTCCGTTTCTACCCATCACAGCCCATCTCTCTCCTCGGCGGATGGTGAGATTGAAGCCTTCATAGATCGAGCGTGGACCGTAGCTTTTGTGCAGGTCTTCAAGCACAGCCACCTGTTCCCCTGAACGCGGAGGAGTGCGGAATTCAAACTTCACAATCTGGCGTTTCCGGGGCAGCTCAATCTTCTCAATTTTATCGAGAGCTTTAATCCGGCTCTGGACCTGAGCGGCTTTTGCCGCATGTGTGCGGAAGCGGTCAATGAACCGCTGTTCCTTGGCCAGCATGGATTGCTGCCGCGCAAAGGCCGCTTGCTGATTGGCGTTGCGAACGTCGCGTTCCCGCTCATAAAAATCATAGTTGCCGGAGTAGGCGATGATTTCGCCGCCATCAATCTCCGCAATCCTGGATACAAGGCGGTTCATGAACTCGCGGTCATGCGACGTCATCAGCAAGGCGCCCGGAAAAGATTTAAGGAACTGCTCCAGCCAGATGATGGATTCAAGATCAAGGTGGTTCGTGGGTTCATCCATTAGCAGTACATCCGGGCGGCCTAAAAGGACGCGGGCCAGCGCCACCCGCATCTTCCAGCCACCGGAAAGCGCTCCAACATCGCCTTCAATCTGGTCGTCTTTGAATCCCAGGCCATGCAGGACTTCCCGCGCCTGTGCCTCAAGGGCGTATCCGCCAAGGTGCTCGTACTCTTCCTGGACTTCGCCAAAGCGATTCAGCACGCGCTCCATCTCGCCCGTTTTTTCCGGATCGGCCATGGCATGCTGCAAGGCTTCCAGTTCATGGTGCAGATCGCCCACGCGTCCGCTGCCGGCAATCGCTTCATCCAATACGGACCGCCCGGCCATCTCTTCAACGTCCTGACGGAAATAACCAATCGTCAGCCGCTTGGGAACTGAGACCTCGCCATCGTCCGGAGCTTCCTCGCCTACAACCATGCGGAAGAGCGTTGTCTTGCCCGCGCCATTGGGACCGACGAGGCCAACCTTTTCCCCCGGGTTGATCTGAAATGAAGCGTCGACAAAAACCAGCTGTCTGCCATATTGCTTGTTGATATTTGAAAAAGAGATCATTCCAAATTCAAACTAACAGAATCCGGAGGGAATGTCTCCGAAGGCAGCGCAATTCTCTTGGCGCGAGGGCATCAAGAAGCGATGATCCAGCGTGAAGTAACTACAGCGTGCGCAATTCAGCCGGTAAATGGTCCCACTGGTTGAGATGAACAATATGCCATCGTCCGCGCTTCCATTCGATGAGGTTAAGGGCCGCATTGTACAGACGGAAACAGATCGCATCGCTCCCTGCAATCAACCTCAAGATTGTCTTGATCACGCCTCCATGGGTGACTGCCAGAACCGGGCCGCCTCCGCATTCTGCTTGCTCTATCAATCCATCCAGCGCAGCCTGGGACTGTGATTTAAAAGCGGCATAGACCGGGGAGCACTGGTACGGGGGGAAGGATTGCCGGGGACTTTCCCTTTGCGGTAAATGGTCTGCAACGTGAAAGTCGGCTTCACGCAATTCCTGTTTGATGAACGCCGGCAGCTCCAGGGCGGCGCTAACATAGGCAGCCGTTTCCTGTGCCCGCTTCAGGGGGCTGACACAGAGTGAATTAAAGATAATGCGCCCTTCCTGGTCAATCTGTTGTTGGCACAGCAGCCATTGCGCCAGCCGTTTAGCCTGATCATGGCCTAAGGCTGTCAATGAACTATCCAGACTTTGCGCGGAATCTAATTGCCACATCGCTTGCGCATGGCGCACCAGATATATCTTCATAGAACCCTGTTGAAGGTTTCCCCAGGCATAATGCATTGGCTAAGTCTGCCGCTTGGCATGGTCTCTGCAATTGCGCCCGGGTTGGTTATTGAGTTTAACATCCTTGGCTGACACTCTTAACTTAGCGGGATATTACACCTGATTGATGATAAGCGCTAAGGGCCGAGCCATCATGGCAGCGCAGAACTCTTAGAAAAAATAAGTTCCCTTATGGAAAATGCCTTGACCGGATCAACTCCTTTATGCGAACGTAAAATCCTAGTTGTAAATACCGCTCTCTGGAGTCGGATAGAGTTCTCATCGGAGAAGCAGTGTCTGCTCTTACAGCAAACAGTATCCCTCAAACGCCGCAGCTTTTTGCCCAGGAACTGGTACGACGCTTAGCAAGCGTTGATCGTGTAGAGCCTGCTGCTCTGGCTGATCTTTTTCGTGGAACGAGTGGTTCATCGCCATATGCGCACGTATTGCGCAATGTTCTGCAAAAATTTTTGCTTGAGCGGACACTCAATCACGCCAGGCGCCACACGATCTACTATCGCCAGAATGCATATGCAGAGCTACTTTCCACCAAGCCGGAAGACCCACCAGTTCTGGACAATCTTCCATTGCTGCGGCGCGCCACGGTGGTGGAAAACTTTGACGATTTTATTGCCGATGATGTAACCATACGCTCAGTCTGCCACACTTCCGGCACCACTGGCACGCCACTCGATCTTTATAAGTCCCACGAAGAAATTGCTTTCATACAGGCCTATTATGTTCACCTGTTCCGTCCAATCGTGGCGTCACTGCCTTCCTTGCCGTTGGTGATGACATTACCTAATATGCATCACGGTGTTCCCGTTCCCATGCCGGGCATTGGCATGAGCTTTGTGGCTGGAGTAACCGATGACACATTGATTAAGGATGCCTGCCGGGTGCTCCAGACTACTTTCCATCTCAAAGGGTATGACAGCCGGATTTCCATCTTAAGCGGACTTGATCACCACATTCTGTTGCTGACCAGCTACCTCATTGAACAGGGAATCAATCCACGCGACCTGAAATTGAGTGGTGTAACGATCACGGGCGGATTCGTGGCCCGAAACTGGATCCAATTTCTGGCTGACTCATGGGGTTGCATGGTGAATGACCGGTTTACTTTGACTGAAGCGATTGGCGGCGCCAGCCGCATGCATGGGACCGATGTGTTTGAAATCGATCCGCATTTAGTGGCTGAATTGGTTGATCCCGATACCGAAAACCCCGCCACTACACCGGTTGGCCTTCTGGTGCTTACAAACCTCTATCCCTTCGTGCAGATGCAGCCTTTAATCCGTTATACAGTGGGTGATCTCATACGCCGCATTCCCAGCGATGGCCCAATGCGGTTTCAGTTTCTGGGCAAGGTAAAGAATTGCATCAGCTGGGTTCGTGAGGGGCGCAGGGAATGGCTGCTATTTTCCGCCCGGCTGAATGACCTGCTCAATCAATTGCCGGACTGCAATATCAATGAGTGGTTTTCCAACGTTCGCGTAGTACATGATCGAACCATTGGCTCATTGCCAATTGTGTCTGTAACCTCACAGGAAGAATCCGGAAAGCTGTCAATCCAGATTTCCTTGGAACTGCGTTATGCGCCGCATACCCGGTCTGGGCGCATTGCGGAACTACGCACCTTTATTATGGATGGCCTGCGGGCGACCCCTGATACTGCATTGGCGGAACGGATGGACCAGGGCGAAGTAAACGTGGAAATTATTTTTTATGGGCCAGGAGCGCTCAATGCGCCTCTCGTCATCAAGATTTAACTGCGCCCCGTGAATCCGTAGTTTGCTTTGAAAGTGAAATGCGATGAGCTTTATTATTGTTGACAACGGCGATCCCTACTCAGTCAGCAGTCTCCAGCACATTCTGACGGAGAGAGGACTGCCTCACCGCACATTGAGTTGCAAGGCCAACTTTGATGCGATTGCCCCTGATAAAGTCTCCGGAGTTTTTCTCTCCGGTGGGGCCCCCGATCTGGATGTTCGTGATCCTGATATCGCGGCCAAGGTCCCGCTGGATGTGGCGTGTTTGATCAATTGCACCGCACCCATCATGGGCATTTGTTTCGGGTTTGAGCTTATAATCCAGTTGACCGGCGGCGAGATTGTATCGCTGCCAACTCCTGTGCCTGCAAAATGCGTGGAGATTGAAATTCTGTTGCAGGAAGGCATATTCCTTGGTCTGCCTCGCATCGTGTGCATGCGAGAGTTTAATTCCCTCGGCCCTGCAAAAATCCCACATTCCTTCCTGGTCACAGCCATCTCGGCGCGTTCACCGGTTGAGGCCGTCCAGCATCGTTCACGGTCAATTTTTGCGACACTCTTTCATCCGGAAGCCGCAGACGAGAAAGGGCACTACCAGCCGGGAGGGAAAAAAATCGTCAACAACTTCATCGACATCTGCCTTGCAAAGACTTCATCGTAGCCTCTGCTCACTCAGCCAGGCAGGTTCTTATCCACACCAGCCATAATGCAAAAGAACCAACCGTCTTTGCTTTATAAGCGAAACGATTGGTTCGAGTTGTCTTTTAATCCTGCTAGGTCCCATTGAGAGACGCTTTAGCGAAAACGTCCAAAACCCTGGAAGGCCCCGGCTTCCATAGCACTCTCAGCTGCAGTTTCAGAGGCTACTTCGGACGCGACTTCAGCGGCCATCTCAGAGGTTGCTTCGGAAGACGCTTCCGACGCGGCTTCGGCTGAAAGTTTGCTTGCAACATCTGTTAGTTGCTGGTCAGAAACCTTCACGCCGGCTTCAGTTAAACTGCTCTTTACAAAATCAACAACTTCTTTCATCAGCGTTCTCCTCTTTAAGCTAATAGGATTTCAAACAGAAATCACGTGAAAGAGATCACCATTATAGCAATATCTACAGAAGCAATACTCTCTTTATAGTAGATTAAAGTATTAGAGCTTCCCGCAATGGGAAATTAGTTTAGAGTAGGCAACTGATAAATTAAAGCCCTTTAACCTATAGATGAATATAGCGAAATACTTTGTACAAAAATCTGCAAAAAATTGCACATAGTAATTCTTTCTAATTAAGGTGGGAGTATGAACTATGCAGTTGCATGAAACCATTCTGGAGGATTGATATTTTTTATTTGCTGAAGATTTTTATTGTGATTGGGGATGGAGCTCGCATGAGTTAACGTGTCAGCAAGATGCTGGGCCAAAGCTACCATGGCCAGCGTAGGGTTCCAGGAACCTGCGGTAGGCCAGAGAGAGCCGCCAGTGATATATATGTTTTTCAAGCCGCGAGGCCTATAGTCAAGCCCAACCACAGCGCCAGGGTCGCTATCGTTGCCTATCCACAGCGTTGATCCTTCATGCATCACGGCTGAAGAGCGCATTTCTTGCGTAGTGGGGCGCCGGTGTTCCCACGATCCTGTTGAGCTTCTATTTTCACACCAATACTCGACCCGTCCCGGACCCTCTGGGGACAAGACCTGCTCCAGCATTTGAAAGGCGCCTTCTTCCATGGCGTTCCACACGGCCCGGTCCTGGTCATTGTGCACAACGTTAAGAATGATGTTGCTGGTTGGATCATCGCAGTCTTCACTATAGACCACACGGTTCCGTGTGTTTCGATGGTCCAACTCACCCAGCATGGCGCATACAAATAGAACGTGTGAGGTGGATGCCATCAGCTGCTCAGAGCTGGCCGTGGCTACCGAATCGGGCATGTAGCGTCTTGTGATTGCAGCATTTTCCTCAGGACTTGTATCAGTAAGGGCGCTGAGTTGAATGTGGTATTGCCCTTGGGTTTTCCGCTGTGTGCCGGCCACGTAAATAGCGCCCAGTTCAAGGTCGCCCAGGGCATCGTGAAACGGGAAATCTGCCCGCGGCACCCTGGCCACCAGCGAGCTCGTGAAGTGGGCTGAGTATCGGCTGCCTGCGTTTTTCAGTCCTGGGAAAGAATTCATCACCAGCGTGGTTACAGGCAGGGTTCCCATGGCCAGAATGACCTGGGCCTCTCCAAGAGGGAGCATGCCCCGGCTGGTAGCGAGCGCGTTGGCTTCGCCATCCAAGTGCAGCAGTTTTTGCGCAACGCAGTTTGTCACAATCTTAAGCGGAGCGCCTTCTCCTTTCTTGGCCAGCCGCCGCTGTTTTTGCAGAAGAGAAAGCAGCGCAGCCGGAGTGGAGAACTTGTGGAAGTCTGTGCCTTGTGGGTCGAGCGCAGCTACTGCCAGCGGGGCAGGTTGTACTCTGGTGACGGATGGGATTTTGCACATGTTCTCTTGCAACATCTGCGTGAGTGATTCCTGCAGTTTTCCATAAATCGGCCGTCCTCCCGGACGCACAACAGTTGCATGCCTGTTAATTTCACCAGCCGACACAACGTGCAGAAGTTCTTCAGCTTCCTTAAAGTAGTCATTTAATCTCTGCGACACCTCTGGCGGCCACTCTTGCAAATCCTCAGCCGCAGGGCGCGGGCACCAGCCGCTCCAAATCGTTGACCTGCCGCCGAAAAAGGGCGTTATGCCTCTCTGCCAGTTGATCCCAGGCGCATGGTGCATTTCCGGCGACAGATTCCAGGGGAATATTTCCGGAAGCTGTGACAGGATATCGTGGTAAGGCAACGGAAGATTTTGTAAGTGGTCAGGTAGCACAAGAGGACCACGTTCGATGATGAGAATCCTGGCGTGAGGGTCATTCTTGAGTGCGCGTTCAACAAATGCAAAAGCACAGAAACCGCTGCCAATAACTACAAAATCAAACTTCTCATGGTCCCGCGCCTTTTCCCACTCGGCAGGCGAGAGAAAAAAAACTTCATCCAGAAGCGTATGAACGCCGGTATTTTGCTGCTCTAGCGATGAAGGCCCATGGTTTAACACTTGTCATGACCTCCGCGGAGAAGTTGCGTCCCTTGGGCCGCCAACTGGAAAAACCATCGCGGATATTCCGGCGCGAGCGCACTTACCTCCTCCAGACGAGAGAGCTCTTCAACAGAAAGCTTCACATCCACAGATTTAAGGTTATCTGCAAGCTGCTCCTGGTTGCTGGCGCCGATGATCACACTGGTAACTACCTTTCGATGAAGGAGCCACGCGAGTGCAATCCGCGCCACCGAAGCGTCATGCCTGTCAGCAATCTCCCGCATGGCGGCAATGCATCTTATGGCTCGTTCTTTGTTCACCGGTGGAAAATCTAATTTTGAACGGCGGGCATCGGCAGGTCCTGTGCCAGTAGCGAACTTATCAGTGAGCAAGCCTCCTGCCAGCGGACTCCATACCATAAGCCCGACCTGCTGGTCCTCAAGGAGGGAGACAATTTCGCGTTCCAGATCTCGGCCAGCAATGGAATAGTACGCCTGTACCGACTCAAAGCGCGCCCACCCATTCTTTTCTGAAAGGCCGAGGGCCTGCATGATTTGCCACGCGTACAGATTTGAGCAACCAAGATAGCGTACTTTGCCGGCACGGATCAGATCGTCAAGCGCGCGCAGGGTCTCTTCGATAGGTGTAACGGGATCAGCACTGTGTATTTGATAGAGATCAATAAAGTCAGTGCCCAACCGGGAAAGGCTTCCATCAATCGCATCAAAAATATGCCTCCGGGAGAGCCCAATTCCATTCAATCCGGGGCCAAAGCGCCCGGCAACTTTTGTTGCCAGCACCGCGTCTTTGCGGCGGCAGCCCAGAGCTTTTCCTAATAGTCTTTCGGATTCTCCGGCAGAGTAAACTTCCGCGGTATCAAAGAAATTGATGCCTGCGTCCATGGCCTGAGCGACAAGATTGTCAGCCTGGGCCTGGTTTTGCGCCCCAAATGTGGCCCAGTAATCCTTACCGCCAAAGGTCTGCGTGCCAAAGCAGAGCTCGGAGACCAAAAGACCTGTTCGTCCAAGTCGTCCATAATTCATGGGAGTGACTCTACATCCGGCGAATTCCCAGAGCGCTGGCGGCCCGTTGATATTTGATGTCCGTAGTGATCGTGACGCCGAATTCCTGACACAAAGAATCAGACAAGAACTGGATCACTTGAACAACCCGCGGATCTTTGGCGACCTCCGGAGAAATACGCGGATAGATCGCAAGTTCAACTTCACTGACAGGTTTCTTTATTTGCTCATGTTCGGGCAATCTCAGGTTGGCGACCGCAGCACGGTCAATGCTGCAACGTAACGCGTCCTTTTTATCAAGCCATACAAAAAAGGTGTAGCGATAATCATCAAGAGATATGGCCGGTTTAAGGTCTTCTCCCCGGATTCCATAGCTTCTTTCCAGGAAGGTTCCCGGGTGCTCAATATCTTTGCGAGCCATCAACCTGCCCACAATCGCTACAGCTTCTCTGGATGTTGGCGCTTGCTGAATGGTAGTTTTTTCTTCACCAGCAAAGACATAACGATGGTCTTTGCGGACGCTGTGCTCATCCTGGGCCATCTTGAAGGCGCAAAATGCGTGTGTAATGCGGTTGCATGACGTGCGCAAAAGGGCGCCGGTGGCCAATATCCTGTAGTCATCCGTGTCGTAATAGACCGCGATGTTGAGCGGGGGAGAATTGCGGGCGTTCACTTTTTCGGCAATCTGCGCACCCGGCACCTTCTGTCCAATATCTGCAATTCGCCGGTCGAGCCAGGCAAAATAATCTTCATTGGAAACAGAGTCCATGACAATCTTTACAGCCAGTTGATTGAATACGACAATGTTTTCTTTTTTTGTATAGACCTCTTCAAGGGTCGGAACTTGCAGGTCAGGCATAAGGCTCTCCTTTGGACTTCAACAAACAGTGATCGCGGATTGTTACTTGTTCATTAAATTCTTAAGCTTGGTATATAAAAGCAATAGTATGGTTTTGCCATCGATGATGGTACCTTGCTGAATCATGGCGAAAGCCTCGTCCAGGGAGATTTCCAGCACCTCAATGTCTTCACCTTCGGAAGCGGAACCACCGCCGCCAGAAATACGATGGGCTGAATCGTACTCGGCCACGAAGAAATGGACGCGTTCGGTGAGAAGTGTAGGGGACATATATGCGGAAAAAACCTCTTCCACATTCTCAATCCCGAATCCTGTCTCTTCTTCCGTTTCACGCCGGACTCCATTTGCCGGCGTATCGCCACTCAACAAACCGCCTGGAACCTCGATCATCATTCCGTCAGACCGTCCGTTAACAAAGACCGGCAGCCTGAATTGCCGCGTCAGCAGCACGGTGCCTCGCTGCGGGCAGAAAGGTAATACGGCCGCACTATCGCCACGCCAATGCACTTCCCGTGACAATTGTTGCCAAGATCCATCCAGAAGACGGTAATCAAAAATGTATTTTTCCACGGCGTACCGTCCGCTGGATAGCGTCTCAATATTCCGGACCAGAATGCGATGGCTGGATTCCGGCTTCTGGTTCATTAAATCGGTCCCTGGGTGTTGTCTCTGTTTCCCATGGATGGCTTCCGCAACCTTGTGCTCTCAATGGTCTCCAAAAGCGACTGAAGTTTTTTGCTTAACTGCTCTTCCGAAAATGTTGTATTGGAGATGCGGGTATGCTGTGTTGGATATGTTGTGTTGTAAACATTCGAAAAGGGACGCACACGCGGGCCGCGCAGCACCAGTGTGCAGGTCATGCCGGCCCTCGGAAGCAGGACGCGATGGGTGGATTCGTAATAGAGATAGTAAGTCTCTCCGGCAACGTTCTTTTGTGGCGCGGTCCGGACGAGCGGCATTTCTCCCATAAACTCATAAAAGTTTGAGAGCGTGCTTCTCTCAGGAACATATCTGTACTGCCGGAATATCTGGCCTTCACTGGCCCTGCTAAAATTCTCTGATACCAGGTCGCCTGTCAACAATGTTGACCAAAAGCTGAAACGGTGATCATGAATCAATTCGTCATTGATTTCTTGCTCTGTATAAGGCGGGCTCCATAAGTGCAAAGTCAGCCTGTAGCCGTCCTGGTTGTCTGAATCGATAAGGACAATCTTGTCGAAATGATTGACGTGGCGGTATGACTTGTTGGCAACGGTGGTGAGTAAGCTGGGTGTATCAAGTACTTCTTTGAGGATAGAAATAATATTGGCCGGCTCACCTGCCGTCTGCACAAGACTAAAATTGTTGCGAATGGTTGACTCTGAGCCATCAGTCGGGAGATCACGCAGGACTTCCTGCAATGATTTTATTGAGATTGGCTTTTCGCTACTAGGTGTAAGGAGGGACTGTGCACTTGCCATAATAACCTTCCCTTGAATAGCTTTTAGTCAAAGATGGATAGCGGAAAGGGATAGAAGACCGCAACCTCCAAATGACTGAGCGCTATACTAGAACGTGAGCCACTCCAAATGCAATTCGCCAATGATTAATTTATTGTGTAACCATTCCATTTCGGGCATGGATTCCATTTTGGGAAATAGTTTATCCGTGTTACTAGTATGTTAAGAGACATAAACATAATAAAACTATAAGGTTCATATTAAGAATCAATGCTGCTGGCTGGATTAAGAATCAATGCTGCTGGCTGGATTGATGTATTAGGTCTTATTGATTAGGGCTGGAATGTCCGCAAGAAGGGAAATTGACGGTTGGCCGGGGGCTGAAGTGTGGGAATGTTTGCGGTCAAACCAAAGGCCTCTGCATCCGGCGGCATGGGCGCCGGCCATGTCAGAGTTTAAGCTGTCTCCCACCACAAGGGTCTTGTCTGGGCGTGATTGCAATCTGAGGAGGCATGAAGTGAATGGGGCGGGATGAGGTTTTCGGAACCCCACGTCTTGGCAGAAAACCACTGCGCCGCAGCTTTTCCGAAAGAATTCGTAACTCTCCAATTCCTTTTTCCACTGCTCCCTGGAAGTGCCCCAGGGCGTATTCGAGACGATCCCAATGCGCAGGCCTTTCCGGTGCAGATGCGATACCACTTCGTCCGCGCCTTCAACAACGCGTGCCGAACCAAAAAGACGTTCGCACAGCTGTTGTTCCATGGCAGATGCAATGCGCGCAGAAACCCCAATCAATAAGGTTTCTTTTAACCTGCGCTCGAAGCCCCGCACTGCATGATCAGGTAGTTCCTGATTAAATTTATAAAGGGCTTCTTCGTTGTCCGCAAGGCGCTCCATTTCTGTTTGCAGTGGATCGCCCAATTGCCTGGCCATGTCGTGCAGGAAAAGTGAAAGCCACCGCACCTGTTGAGCAGCAGTTTCCAGGGGATAGTCGACCAGAGTATTGCCCCAGTCAAAAATCACCGAATCAATGGCTGGCAAGCTCAATGCTCCACCAGGCCTAAAAATTCACCCCAGCGATTCAATACGGTCTGGCGGTCCTTGCCTTTTCTCCAGAGGTCTTTGTCGAGGTCTTCATGTTCGTACTTAGCGCGCATGCAATCCGGTGAGATTTCTCCGAATACAGTGCGCCCATCTGCGCTGATGAAGAAGCAAATATCCAGCATATCAATGCCGCGTGTTTTCAGGAATCTTTGCAGGATGTCAAAAGACTGGAGCGCCACCTCTTCGGCCTTTTTAGTGTCGATGAACTGGTCCGCCAACCATGGCGGCATGCATTCATCCTTATGCGGCAGCGGGTTGCGCCAGTCAAAACGCACATAGGGCTCGTGTCTCAATTCAGGGAGGAGCACTCCGCCAGTCCGTGTGCGATACTTGTCCATGTTGTGATACAGATGCTTCGGAGTGCCGACATGTGCGCTTTTGACGATGACCTCGATGGGTGGCGCGTCTACCTTGCGGCTTACATAAAAATCGGCGCCCACGCATGCAACGGCTATATCTACTCCCGCTGTAGCCAGTTCTTTCCATAGCACCTGGCTGATCCTGAGTCTCAGTTCATCACTACCTTCCACCACTGCCGTACGGTTGGCCGAGTATGAGAACAGCGTGGGCTTAAGCGTGATGATCACGAGCTCATCGTTTATTTGTTTTACTATCTTGGACTCGCCTTCTATCAGCAACGGCAAGCGGTCAAAGATGGCCCGCATCTCGGCCGCTTGAACGGGTGAAATGACGCGCTGGGCATCTGTAATATAGACAACATCAGGGATTGCGGCAGATTTCATATGAACTTACCTCGGCTTAGTCCTTGCAGATTCATTCCAGAAGCAACATTTAAAGATAAAAAATGGCAGGTTCCCATAACCCCTCGGTAGTCTACACAGATGCCAGGAACTATCAACTGAATTGTTTTCAAATAAAGAACATTCCACAGGTGTTTAACACTCTGTCCGGTTCTTCCCAATATGAAACTTGGTGGGTTCATATCGAGCGAGAAATAGTTACTGGTTGTAGTTTGTGGTACATAACAAAATGTTAAACTGCGTGGGCAGTGCAGGCTAGGCAATCGTTTCTGTTGGGTAATTTGCCTTTGTGGATCATTCGCTCTGTTCTGGCAGACCTGGAAAGTGTTCGCATGCTTTGTGGCTGGCCTTAGAGCAGGTATTCGTCCCTGCTGGGATAGAGCGGTAAGGAGATAGACGAAGGTGCGTTTGGGAGTTCCTTCGGGACATGCAAGGCCATCGATTGAAGCGTTGTTCAGACGCGCGGGACTTGGAATCCAGCCCCTGATCAATACCGGCGTGTTTCTGTCCAACTCCGACTTTGAATGTGTGTTTGTGCGGGCCCAGGATATTCCCAGATATGTGGAACATGGAACACTAGATTGTGGACTTACAGGACATGATTGGATTATTGAAAGTGCGCGCACAGTGGTGTCTGTGGTTGAGCTGGTTTGTGCAAAACGAGGCCTTGGCAGGAACAGCTGGGTGCTGGCTGTAGCGAATGAATCGGACTACCGTGTTCCTGAAGACGTTGCCGGCAGGGTCGTGGCAACTCAACTGGTAAAGACAACGAAGCAGTATTTTGCTGCCAGAAAGATTCCTGTGGATGTGCAATTCTCCTGGGGGCCGGTGGAAACGCATTTACCAGTTCTGGGCGATGCGATTGTGGAAAATACCGATGCCGGTGTTTTTTTACGTAGCGGGCAACTGCGAATTCTGGAAACGGTGCTTGAATCGGGCACCGAGTTGATCAGCAGCCGGCAGACGTGGGCCGATGCGGCAAAACGAAGAGAGATTGAAAATCTTGCTCTTATGTTGTGTAGTGCGCTCCACGCTGAAGACCGCGTGGGCCTGACGTTTCAGGTGCACAGAAAAGATCTTGAAACCGCGCTTAGCATTCTGCCACCTGGACAGAAAGTCAATATTTCATCTTTTGAGGATGGCATGTGGGCCACGGTGAACACCGTGATTGAAGAAGCTTCCGTCTGGAAAATCATGCCGAAGCTCAAGGCGGCCAGAGCCGGGAATATCGTTGAGTTTCCGCTCAATAAGGTGCTGTTGTGAGTCAAGCCATATCAAGACCGGCCCCCACGAGGGATCAGTCGCAAAAACGCGAACCAGGGGCCGGCCATCTCACCAAGAGAGTCATTGCCTGTCTGGATGTGGCTGCTGGACGAGTTGTGAAAGGTTTAAAATTCCGGCGACTGCAGGATGTGGGCGCTCCGGCGGACCTGGCAAAAGCCCATGCCGGCGCCGGGGCTGACGAGGTTGTGCTGCTCGATATTACGGCGACGATAGAAGGACGCAAGACCTTTGTGGATGTTGTTTATCAGGCAGCAAGGCACCTTTTCATCCCATTCACTGTAGGCGGAGGCATTGAAACTCTTGAAGATGCGGCCAGGCTTTTTGATGCTGGCGCCGATAAAGTCAGCATCAACTCTTCCGCTGTTAGAACACCGCAGATTATTGAGCAAATTGCCAGCCGCTTCGGCTCACAGGCCGTGATTGTTGCGGTGGATGCGAAAAGAGGAGAAGGCGTTGCCGATTCCACTGTCTGGGTGGATTCCGGGTTGAGTCCTGCTGGCAAAAACGTGCTTGACTGGGTGCGTGAAAGTGAACAGCGCGGGGCCGGTGAAATATTGCTTACTTCCATTGACAACGACGGTACGCAGATGGGATTTGACTGTGAGCTCACCGCGGCCGTGAGTGCAATGATAACAATTCCTGTAATTGCGTCGGGTGGAGCAGGAAATGCGAATCACTTTATAGAAGTGTTCTCGGCGGGAAAAGCAGATGCTGCGTTGGCTGCCTCAATTTTTCATTATGGAACATGTTCCATTGCAGAAGTGAAACAAGCTGCCTTGGGGGCGGGAATTCCCATGCGGTGGCCTTGCTGAACTGACTTAAGTTCGCATTGGCGGCCGGCATGGCACGCGAGCAGGCGGCCATGAGATCCGCCAAAAGATCTGCCAGTGCGTCAGAGTAGTGCTTCAGAATACCGGGTTGTTCCGCGTGAAGAATCAATAACGTTTTTCCTGATGTGTATCCGTTGAGCGCCGCCAGGCACGCGGAAATCTCGTCCCAGGGGTATGTATGACAACGATTGCGGAATCAAGGATTGCGGCACCAAGAGTAGAAAAAATATTGGCCGCAATCTGGGAGCAGGCCCTTTCCGTCAGCAATATTGGCCCGGACGCCAACTTTTTTGATTTAGGCGGCACGCCTGGAATGGCCGCGCAATTGAGCCAGAAAATCGGCACATAACTGGGAGTTCAGTCCGCATCCAACGTGATTGCTGAATACCCGACTCTGCGAGCGCTGGCCCAATTTTTAACAGAAGCTCACTCATATAAGTCAGCACCGGATAAGCCGTCGTCCCATCGCCGCAGCTCTGAATATCCTGCGTCCATCGCGCAGGTCCGGCTCTGGCTTCTGTACCAGCTTCAACCAGACGACTCAAGCTATAACCAATGCAATTTATTTCGTCTGCATGGCCCTCTGGACGAAGCAGCTCTCGAGCGCGCCATCAATGAACTGGTCCGGCGCCATGAAATTCTGCGGACCACTTTTTATGAATGCAATGGCCAACCCATGCAGCGTGTGGCTTCAGAAGTGGGCGTTGTTTTGACACGAGAAGATCTCTCCGCGGTCCCGGAACGCGAACGTGAACTGCACATGCTGAAACTTGGGGAGAGGGAAGCCCAGCGCCAGTTCAATCTGGAGACCGGGCCGCTTTTTCGATGCATGCTGGTCCGCATGGGGCAGGATAGCCGCGTTTTGATCGTGAGCACACATCACATTATTTTTGATGGCTGG
>DAHUXF010000219.1 GCA_027307295.1 Acidobacteriaceae bacterium | reverse complement strand
CAGCTCCGCGCTCTTCATAAATCCTGCGCTGCACCGGATCGTCAATGTATCCCTTGGCAAATTCCTTTTTGAACGCCTCTATCACATCTTCCACGGTCTGTTCAGCAGCGTGCGGCGCGGGATCATAGTAGTTCCGCAGCACTGTGTGGACAGCAAACCCATACTGCATGGCCGCTGCGGCCTCGCCGGGAACCTTCCAGTCGCGTTCCAGCTTGAACTTCATTGGGCATGTGGAATAGCTCTGCACGGCATTGGCGCTCAATGCCATCTCCGCCGCAGGAAACACGGGCGGCAGCATCATCCACTGGCCCACCGGAGAAGGCTCCAGCGGCAGCTTTGCCGGAATGCTGCCGTTGGCCGGGCGCGTAATCAATGCGGACTTCAACCCGCGGTTGCCGATGAGCGGGCGCAAAAAGCCGGGCGGTGTTGGATCTTTTCGTCCTTTACCGGGACGCGAGCCGATACTCAGGCGGTCGCGTGCGCGCGTACTGGCCACATAGAAGAGCCGGCGCTCTTCCTGATCGTGCACCGCTTTGCTGTCACCGGCGGCAATTGAGCTGCGCAGCGCGGGCGGAAACTCAAACAGGCCTTCCGTGAAATACGTGGGGAACGCGCCGGAGGTCACGCGCAGCAGCCAGACGTGTGTAAACTCCAGTCCTTTGGCGGCATGGACGCTCATCAATTGGACCGCATCGGGATAGAGCCGCTCCAACTCGGCCATTTGCGCGTCAGTAAAAATGGGAATAATGCCTTTGCCCTGCTGGAAATACTCCAGGTACTGGAGAAATTCGGCCAGCGAATCATCGCGCACAAAAGGCTTTTCTTTCCATGCAGCCGCAAACCGCACCACAGCCTGCACCACCGGGTCCTGCTCCGGCAAGTCAAACTGCCGCACCAGATAGATAAAAGCCGCCTCCGCGCTGAGCCTTTCTTCGGAAATGAACTTCCGCGTCTCTTTCAAAGCAGCCAGCACCGGAGCCGCCGACTCCAGGGTTTGCAGCACGGCTTTAAAACTCTTCGGCGCGCCGGGCACGCTCAGTTTTTTCCTGAGATCGTCAGGAGAAATGTTGAACCGGGGCAGAGCGCATACGCGAAACACGCTGTCAGCGTCATTGTCATTGATGACCGCGCGGGCCAGGGCCAGCAGATCGCGCGCCATGGCCGTCTCCAGCACGTTCAGCCCGATCACAATGAAGGGAATATCGCGCGCGGCCAGCTCCGCCATCAGGTCTTCCCGCTGCATGTGCTGGCGATACAGGACCGCCATGGAGACCTGCCCCGGCTTCTGGGTGCTGCGCAGCTGCTCAATCTCTTCCGCAATGACTGTAGCTTCCCCTTCGTGCGATTCGCTCAGCACAATCTCCACGGCATCGTCAAAGACAAAGCGCCCTTCCTGCTGGTCGCGGCGGTCGCGGCCTGATTCCAGCCCAGCCCGCTGGAAATTGACTCTTGCTCCCAGCGAAGGCACCTGCGGATTCTCATTGATAGCTGCATAAGCCACCCGCAAAATGTTTCCGCGCGAACGCTGGTTCTCATCCAGCACCACGCCCCCGGTCTCAGGGAAACGGTTCTGGAACTCTTCAAAGGCCGCGCTGGAAGCGCCGCGAAAGCGATAGATGGCTTGGTCGGGATCACCCACGGCAAAAATATTCTTCTCGTCTCCCGCCAGCAGCTGCGCCAGAATGATATTGCCGGAATTGCAGTCCTGAAATTCGTCGATCAGGATGAAGCGGGCCTTCGCGCGCTCACGCCGCAACAGCGCGGCATCTGATTCCAGCAGACGCACCGCATTGCGGATCATCATGCCAAAGGTGCCCAGGTTCTCGCGCTCCAGCAGCCGCATGGAATTGGTATAGACGCGGGCAATTTCCTGCCAGCGCTCAATCATCTCGGGATGGCCGATCTCCTGCAGATCTTTGGAGCGGCAGTTGCGCGGCACATCTGCTCCGGCGCGCAGGCAATCCACATATTCCTGTAAGCGCTCCGGTCCCACCAGCTCTTCATGGCAGCGGTCAAAGAAATTTTTAAGGTCTTCAAGAAACTGGCCCAGATCGGCAGGCTTGATGAAACGCTTCAATCCAAGCTGGTCAATGCGCTGGCGCAGAAAAACGTAAACGTCTTCCGGCAGCAGCAGATTAAAGTCCCGGCCCGCGCGCTTGAGCACTCCCAGACAATAAGCATGAAATGTTCCGGCAAAAATCTGCGTGCGGCGGCGCAGCCGCTTTTCCACGCGTGACTTCAACTCATCCGCTGCATTGTCAGTGAACGTGATGGCCAGAATCTCTTCCGGTTTGGCATGGCCCTGCTCCACCAGCCAGGCAATGCGCTCCACCAGCACGGTTGTCTTTCCTGTACCGGCGCCGGCCAGCACCAGCATGGGGCCGTGCGCATGCTCAATTGCCTGTTTCTGTTTCGGATTGGGAGTAAAACCGGTCACCTTATACGCGCTCCTTCTTATTATGCGAAAGCAAAGCGAAGCCAGCAATGGCTAAATAGGTATTTGTTGAGGAAATCGCGGGATTAAGCGGGATTAATTTGTTCCATTCAGGCAATCGCCGGCATAGGAAGATCGTCGTCATCGGGAAACCATGCTACTGATCTTTCTGAGAAAAGTTCATGGCTGGACTTGGTTTGGCCGGGTTAGGCAGGCAAGGCAAAGCTCAACGGCATGTTTCCGATGACGGCGATCCCGGCGATCTCTACAGTTCAGCCATCGCCACCGCCACGGCTGCAATAGCGGCGGTCTCAGCCCGCAGAATAGTCTTACCCAGCGAAGCAGTTTGCCATCCCGCACTCTCAAAAAGCTGGTGCTCTTCTTCGCTCCAGCCGCCTTCCGGACCAAACGCCAGAAGCAGCGGGAGGTGGCAGCCGTTCAATGCCGACTTTAATGAAACCGTGGATTCCATCTCTGAGAGCACCACGCGGCTGCCCTGCGTTTCCGCAACAGCCTTCTTCAGCGGAACGGGATCATGAATTTGCGGCGGAGCCACGCGCCGCGCCTGCTGTGAAGCTTCATGCGCGATCTTGCGCCAGCGCTCCACGCGCGCGGAGGCCGCCTTGGCCAGATGCTTTTCTGTACGCTGCGCGATCACCGGGAATATTTCACTCACGCCCAGTTCGGTCAGCTTTTCCAGCGCCCATTCCAGGCGGTCAAACTTGAAAATCGAAAGATACACTGAGACTTGCGGCAAGGCTTCATTCGCCACCACCGCGCCCAGCCGGAACTCCACCTGGTCGTGCGCCGCAGAGACTACTTCAGCAAAGCGCGGCACGCCTTCGGCCACAACATCAAACGTCTGGCCTACTTTGACGCGGAGAACACGGAACAGATGCGCGGCATTAGGACCCAGCAGGTAAGCGCGATCGCCGTCTACCCGGTCAGCAATCCAACGGCGGCGGGTCATACGCGGGCAAGCAATACATACGAAGCCGCAGCCAGCCCAAGATACAGGATGCCAAGCAGCCGGCTCTGAAAGACCAGCGCTTCCAGCGTGGGGTACTTCGCCTGGAAGTAGATTTCAGCCGCGCTGAGCACGGAAAAGATGGTGCCGAGAATGATCCAGCTCTGATGTCCCCAGGGGAAAAAATATAAAGAGCCAAACAGGATTCCCACGCCCAAAAACAACACGCTGCGGCGACGCGCCTTGGGAATGGCGTTGGCGGCGCGAAAGCGCTCCATTTGCAGCTCCGCAAAACGCTGCGGCAGCAGCACCCGGATGATGCCGGCCAGCCCCGCCACAATCACCACGAACCAGATATAGGATTTAGCCAAAAATGTCTTTCACTTTCTCAAACAAGCTGCGCGGCTCCGGCTGGTTATCAATGCTGAAGGTTTCACCCAGTTCCACCATCAGTTCGCGCTGGCGCTTGTTGAGCTTGGAGGGCGTCTGCACCCTGATTTGCACGTACATATCTCCCTTGCCCGTACTTTGCAGCGCCGGAACGCCTTTGCCCTTCACGCGGAAAGTGGTCCCTGATTGCGTGCCTTCCGGCACTTTGAGCTTGTGTTGTCCACCGTCCAGTGTTGGGATGATGATTTCCGCGCCCAGGGCGGCCTGGCTGAAGGAAACCGGCACTGAGCAGTGCAGGTCCTTGCCTTCACGCTCAAAGAACGCATGCGGTTTTACGTGCAGCACCACAAACAGATCGCCCGAAGGACCGCCGTTGGGTCCGGAATCGCCTTGCTCCTGATAACGGATACGCGTGCCATCTTCGACGCCCGCGGGCACGCCAACATCAATGACATGTTCCTTCATCACCCGCGTCTCGCCCTTGCATTTGCCGCAGGGATCTGAAATCACACGGCCCGCGCCCTGGCATGACGGGCATGTGCGCGCAATGCTGAACATGGCCTGCTGATAGCGGACCTGGCCCCGGCCACCGCATGTGGGGCATGTTGAAGGCGCTTTGCCCGCCGCCGAACCGCTGCCCTTGCAGTGCTCGCAGGGCTCATAACGCCGCACTTTCACCTGGGTCTTTTTGCCGAAAGCCGCTTCTTCAAAAGTCAGGGTAAGGTCGGCGCGCGCATCACCACCCTGCTGTACGCGGCTGCGGCGTCCGCCCCCGCCGCCGGTGTTGACGCCGAAGAAGTCGCTGAAGATGTCGCCAAAGATATCGTTGAAGCCAGAGAAGTTGGATGGATCAAACCCGGCGCCTCCGCCGTTGACCGCGGCATGGCCATACTGGTCATAGCGGGCGCGCTTCTCGGCATCCATCAGGACGCTGTAAGCTTCAGTACACTCCTTGAATTTCTCTTCCGCCACCGCGTCCCCTGGATTGCGATCAGGATGGTACTGCATAGCCAGCTTACGGTAGGAGCTTTTGATTTCCTGCTCGGTAGCCGTGCGGGTGACGCTCAGGATTTCGTAGTAATCGCGTTTTGCCTGTGTTGCCAAGATTACCTCTGTATTTGTCGATCAGAAAAAGTCACCGGGCCCGTGAAGGTCCAACGCATGATTTGTTTCCCGCCGTTGCAGGCTTTTCCCGCGCTCTCCAACTTGAAGAAGGGGAGCCATGACAATCCATAGCGGATCAGCTGACCTTTTTTGCTACTCTCACCATGGCCGGACGCAATAACCGCCCTTTAATGCGATAGCCCGGCTGTAGCTCTTCCAGTACATGATGATCGGGCGCGTCATTGGTTTCAACCATCTCAATGGCTTCATGCACGTTAGGATCAAACGGCGCGCCCTGCGCCGTGACGCGCTCCACGTTCAGTTTTTGCAGTACGTCCAGCAACTGTTTGTGAATCAACTCAATTCCCTTGCGCAGGTCTTCCGGCTTGGCGGAAGCGTTCTTGAGCGCCAGGGAGAAATTATCCACCACCGGCAGCAAGGCGCGGGCCGCGTCCGCCACGGCGTAATCGCGGAAGTCGGCATTTTCTTTGGCCGCCCGTTTGCGATAGTTGTCAAACTCCGCCTGCAGGCGGGCCAGGCGGTCAAACAGGCTGTCCC
>DAHUXF010000218.1 GCA_027307295.1 Acidobacteriaceae bacterium | reverse complement strand
CAAGCTCTGAACAAAGGCAAGATCAGGGATTATTGCGAACTGCTGGAGCAGACCGGCGTTCGCCTGGTGAAGATGGATGCTGACCGCCATGACCAAATGTGCGCATGGATCAGCCATCTGCCGCAGATGATTTCCACTGCGCTGGCGGCCACGCTGGTGGAAGAACTGAACGACAATCCTGACCTGCATGCCATCGGTGGACGGGCGCTGCGAGAGATGACGCGGATTGCCTCCAGTCCATACTCCATGTGGCGCGACATTGCCCACACCAACACCGCAAACATTGAGCATGCTCTCTCCCGGTTGGAGCAGAAGCTGGTGCATATCCGGGAAAACCTGCGCACGCCGGCCTTGCGCGAGGAGTTTGACCAGGCAAACCGTTTTGAACTCAGCACCAAAGATGTTGCCGCTACGGTGCTGGTGCTGCCGGGCTGGCAGAATTCCGGGCCCCGGCACTGGCAAACGTTGTGGGAGCAGCAGAACCCTATTTTTCTGCGCGTGCAACAACGTGATTGGGAATTCCCACATCGTGACTGGTGGCTGGAGCGGATCAACGCCGAGGTGAAGCAGGCCCCTGCGCCGATTGTCTTTGCCGCGCATAGCCTGGGCTGCATTGCGCTGGCGCACTGGTGCAAAACCACTCCCGGAGAGCTCAGCAAAATCAAAGGCGCGCTGCTGGTGGCTCCGGCGGATGTTGACCGCAGCGACTCTCCCAAGCAGCTCAAGGAGTTCGCTCCGGTCCCGCGCGATCTCTTGCCATTTCCTACGGTGTTGGTTGCCAGCAGCAATGATCCATATTTGTCTCTGGACCGGGCGCGGGAAATCGCGCGCAGCTGGGGCAGCCGTTTTGTGGATATTGGCGCTGCGGGACATATTAACGGCGAATCCGGGCTGGGGGACTGGCCGGAAGGAAAGAGGCTGCTGCGGCATCTGGTAGAAGGCCAGTGAGCCTGTCTTAAAAGATGAGTTTGCAGCGCTTCCTCGCCGCTGTTTACAATCTTCACTGCTTATGAACAAAGTCATTGCCAGCGCTGACGAAGCGGTCCGTGATGTAACCGATGGCTGTACTATCATGGTTGGCGGTTTTGGTCTTTGCGGAATCCCCGTTGATCTCATTGAAGCCTTGGTCCGCAAAGGCGTGCAGAACCTGACCACCATTTCCAACAATGCCGGGGTTGACCAGTTTGGCCTGGGCAGGCTGCTGTATGCCGGCCAGATCAAAAAACATATCGGCTCCTACGTGGGTGAGAACAAGCACTTTGAGCAACTGGTGCTCACCGGCAAAGTGGTACTGGAACTCAATCCGCAGGGGACGCTGGCAGAGCGGATTCGCGCCGGCGGCGCGGGTATTCCCGCATTCTTTACGCCCACAGGCGCAGGCACGGTTGTTTCTGAAGGCAAGGAAATCCGCGAGTTTGACGGCAAGCAGTATGTTATGGAGCGCGCGCTGAAGGCGGATTTTGCGCTGGTGAAGGCCTGGAAGGCCGACCGCTGGGGAAACCTGATTTTCCGCAAGACCGCTCGTAACTTTAATCCCGTAATGGCTACTGCCGCGCGGGTCACGATTGTGGAAGTGGAAGAACTGGTGGAACCAGGCCAGCTTGATCCGGACAGGGTCCACCTGGCCAGCGTTTATGTAAAAAGAATTGTGTTGAGCACCGCGCAGGAAAAACGCATTGAGAAGCGAACGGTGCGGAACCGGGCATAATTGCCCGGCCCGGCATCGGTCGCACGCAGAACAATTTGACTACTATGGCAACCACACCTTTGAAGGCAGACAAGCAAAAGGACGCGGAAAAGCGCGAACGCATCGTGAAGCGCATTGCGCGCGAGATGCAGGACGGTTTCTACGTGAACCTGGGCATCGGCATGCCGACCCTGGTGGCAAACTATATTGAGCCGGGCGTTGAAGTAATCTTGCAAAGTGAGAATGGCATGCTGGGCGTTGGGCCGTTTCCCTTTGCAGGCGAAGAAGATCCCGACCTGATTAATGCCAGCAAAGAGACGGTCACAGAAGTTCCTGGCACCGCATATTTCTCCAGCGCGGACTCATTTGCCATGATCCGGGGCGGGCATATTGATTTAAGCGTGCTGGGGGCCATGGAAGTGGATGAAGAAGGCAACCTGGCCAACTGGATGATTCCGGGAAAGATGGTCAAGGGCATGGGCGGCGCGATGGATCTGGCCGCCGGTGCGCGCCGCGTGATTATCGCCATGGAGCATGCCACAAAAGAGGGTGCGCCCAAGATCCTCACCAAGTGCACTTTGCCATTGACCGGAATGAAAGTGGTGAACACGATTGTGACGGAGATGGCCTACATCAATGTCACGCCGAAAGGCCTGGTGCTGGAAGAAGTAGCTCCCGGCCTGACCGCTGAAGATGTGCAAAAGGCCACTGGAGCCCGGTTGATTGTGAGCCCGAATTTGAAGACCATGGTCCCTTAAGAACCATGGAGCTTAGACGCGCCCGGTAAGCGGAAGAAAGTAGCTGCAAGGGGGGTAGAGATGCAAGCAGACAGTCTTGAAGTATCGTGGTTCCCCGGTAAATCAAAATGGCTGGTACGAATTGCCGTGGGCGAGGAAGTGATTCGGCGCTATTGCGATCTTCCCCAGGACGCAAGTGAAAAAGATCTTCGTGCTGCGGCGCTGAAAACGCTTAAGGACGAAGGCTTTGAACCCGACGGCGTGACCATTTCTATTCAGGGCCATGCGGCCTGAACCATCAGCCGCGCCCGATGGCTTTGCCCCTCGTGGAGCCGCCACTCGATCAGCGCTTTGCTTCAACCATGCCCGCGCCTGCCAACGCCAATTCCTGAAGTGATTCGTTGAAGGGCGGGTGTGCTAGTCCGCGTTCCGTAATAATCGCCGCGATGTATTGATGGGGTGTAACGTCAAACGCAGGATTTTCCACCAGCACGCCATCCGGCGCTACCTGCTTCCCGGCAAGGTGCGTAACTTCTTTGTGAGACCGCTGCTCGATGGGGATTTTTTCACCCGTCGGAGTATTCATATCCACGGTTGACCACGGCGCGGCAACGTAAAAAGGAATCGCGTGCTCCCGCGCCAGCACGGCCACCGTGTATGTGCCGATTTTGTTAGCAACATCGCCGTTGGCGGCAATGCGGTCCGCGCCCACCACCACGGCCTGTATCTTGCCCTGGCGCATCATGGCCCCTGCCATGTTGTCAGCAATCAGCGTGGTCTGGATTCCATCTTTCATGAGCTCCCAGGCAGTCAGGCGGGAGCCTTGCAGGAAGGGCCGGGTTTCGTCAGCGAAAACGTGAATGTTTTTGCCCGCCGCAATGGCCGCGCGAATCACGCCCAGAGCGGTGCCATAACCGCATGTGGCCAGCGCCCCGGCATTGCAATGGGTGAGGACGCCTCCTGAGCCAGGCATCAGCGCGGCACCATGGCGGCCCATGGCCTGGTTGGCGGCAATGTCTTCCACCAGCATCTTTTGTGCTTCTTCCACCAGAACTACTTTCACGGTATGGACGCCCTGCGGGGCCGCTTCTTCAAACTTCTGCTGCATGCGGCGGATGGCCCAGAAAAGGTTTACCGCGGTAGGCCGCGTTTCACCCATGGTGCGGCAAATCTGGCCGAATTGAGTCCGCAATCCCGCGATGTCCTGCGCCGTAGACTGCCTGACGCCCAGGGCAATGCCCATGGCGGCAGCCACGCCAATGGCGGGAGCGCCGCGCACAACCATGTCCCGGATAGCGGTGGCCACTTCCTGATAGGTGCCGCAGGTTACATAGGTCTCTTCGGTAGGAAGCAGGGTTTGGTCAATCAAACGAATTCCCTGGTTCGTCCATTCAAGTGTTTTGATCATCCAGGTTAGATTGTAATTGCTGGCGGCAAGTTACGGCCATTGGCGCGCCAGGCGCGAACATCCATATCCCTGTAGCGTGCTCACAGGGCCTGCGAGCGACCCATGGGCCGGAAGGCCGGCTTTAGCTGGGACGGCGCGGGACTACCTGTTCATCTTCAATCACAAACTGCGCGGAGCAGGTGTTCGATCCGCAAATTACCGGGACCAGGCCGCGCATCTGCCGGCGCGTAATCAGGCCCAGCGTGCCGCATTCGGGGCACGAAAGCACGGCCCAGTACGGATCATCCTGGTTGCCAACTTCGCCGGCATTCTCCAGGACAAAGATGCTGCCCGGTTCCATCTGTTCCGGCAGCCATTCCGTGATGATGTTCAGCTCCGCTACCATAGTCACCTCCGTCAAGTCTTCTCCCTTGCCGTCAGCCGGAGACCGGAAGCGCCAGAGTTTAATATTTGCTCTGAGCTTCCTAAGAACTCCGCCGCTTCCCTGCGCCACGCGTTATATGTCTCTGCGCCGGACGCCGGTTGAAAATTTCGGCCTTGACCTCACGCACCGCATCGCTCAGGCAGACGGCCAGCAACGGCTGCCGCGAGTTTTTAAGGATGTCAATCACCTGGCTCTGCGAGTTCTCCAGATAGATGCGCTTTCCATCCGTCAGGAGGTGATACTCGGACCCGCTGCTCACAGCTTCCGCCAAACGCCGGCCAAATTCCTTTTGCAGGAACTTCATAATGCGCCGGACACGCTGCAAGGGAAATCCCTTGCGCCGAAGCGCGCAGATCACGGCAATCTCCGTGACATCGTCAAACGCGTACAGTCTCCGCCGGCCTTCACGCTGCGGCTGCACAATGCCGCATTCGTCCCACCACTGGAGCTGGCGCGGCGTAATGCCCGTGAGCTGCACTACCTGCGCGGATGTGAACCGCTTGTCCATAACTGCCAAGAAATGTTTTAAACATTTCCTGTTACATATGTTTAGGCAATTTTTAAGCGAAGAACCAAGAATGTCAATGGAATTGATAAAGAAGACAAACTTTTTACATCCAACACCAGCACAGGATCGCCGTCATCGGGTGATCGCCGGCATCGCCGTGATCGGAAAACCTGCCACTAAGCTTTACTGGGCTTAAACCCAGCCAAAGTAATTTCTGAGTAGGCATTATTCGTATGGGGCGCCATCGTAGTGAGGCCGAGAAAACATGCTTTTTGCGAAATAACAAGCTGGGCTGTTTTTAGATTTGCATTTTTTGCGTCGGTTCGCGACCAAGCTCGCCCTGCTCTGCCTTCATGCTGAGCCATAACGGACACGAAGGAACACCAAGGGCGAAAGAACCTGGCGGCGGATTTACGCCGATGGACGCTGATCAGGTTCATTTAGCAGAACTTTCCTAATCAGTGTTTATCCGTGTAAATCAGTGGTAGGGACCTTTTTCCTCGATGTTCTGCGCAAATCTGCAGCGAAGAAAGGCACACCGACTCGAGAACCTTACCGGCTTCCGGCCTGGCTTGTGCTGGAATGCAGTTGCAGCCAGCCGGAAAGTTCTGTTTGTAAACGGGACCGGCTTCTAGTGCAACTGCTGATATCTTCAAATGACTGTTTCAGCGTGCGCTCGCCCGCCGGAACTTTGTGTTCAGCAAAGAAAG